>DAOWJB010000344.1 GCA_030640625.1 Bacteroides sp. | reverse complement strand
TATCCAAATCGTTTTGGGCTGCATTGCTCGTCAGCATCCAACGATCAGGCCTTTCCTTTCGGGACCGTAACCCTGGCCTCAGCACTCCAAAGTATCGGTTATAACACCGCTATCTCAGGCAAGTGGCACCTTGGTTCATTGCCAAAGTGGGGTCCACTCAAATACGGTTTCAATCATTCCTATGGCGGTCTGGCCGGTGCATTGGGCATGTATGATCATCGCTACCGGCTCAACCGGCCACCTTATACCCGGACCTGGCACCTCAACGATGAATACATCGATGAGGAAGGACATGTCTACGATCTGGTAACTGACAATGCAGTGAACCTGCTGGAAAATACCTTCAATGAGGAACCCTTCTTTCTCTATTTGGCCTACCACGGAGTGCACACACCGCTGGCGGAAAGTGATGACTGGCTTGAGCATAACAATCATATCGAAAATCCTTCGCGACAACTGTTCGGAGCGGCCGTGTCACACCTGGATTTTCAGATCGGACGGGTCATTGATGCATTGGAGCGTACAGGCAAGCGGGACAATACCTTGATTATTGTCATGTCAGACAACGGCGGATTTCCGAATTATACTGGGGGGCAATATCCGCCCCCGGATCCAAAGTTGACAAACTTCAGTTCCAATGGACCGCTTCATGGTCAAAAGGGCCAGCCCTATGAGGGAGGTATCCGTGTGCCGGCATTTGTAAACTGGCCCAGCGTAATCAAGCCTGGAAAGGTAAGCGCACCTGTTCATGCCATCGACTGGATGCCCACCCTGTGCAACCTTTCCGGATACAGTACCGAAACCGATTTACAATGGGATGGACAAGACATCTGGCCACTTATTAGAGGAGAAAAAAACACATCCGATAAGCCTCGACGTTTTTACTGGAACTATTGGAATGTCAGAATAGCTCTGCGGGACGGGGATTGGAAACTGGTCTATCCAAAACAGGATGCGCCGGCCGAGTTATATAATCTGGCAAACGATCCATACGAAAAAAACAATCTGGCCGAAAATCAGCCGGAGCAACTCCAAAGGCTTATCCAATTGCTCGAAGAGGAGAGATCACTAGACCGGAAGGGTCGGGCACCCTGGCTTCCAACGAATAATAATTAGAAAACATAATATACTGTCATGAAACTAATCACACTATTCTTAATTGGATTCTCCGCCTGCTGGAATCCTGTATATCCCGGTGAACCAGGTGACCAGAAGATAGGACTTACCCTGCATAATGTTGAAAAGACCGGCGCCAGCTACAGATTGTATTCGAGCAGGAATTTAACTGCAGCCCATTTGATTTCACCGGAAGGGAAATACATTCATACCTGGTATTATCCTCATGCTGAAGATGTAGCAACAAATACCTACAGCGGTTTCGGCCTGGCCTGGCACTATGCGGAAATGCTGCCAAACGGGAACCTGATTGCCATTGTGAAAGATGAGATGATCATAGAAATCGATTGGAACAGCAAACTGGTCTGGAAAGCAAAACTGCGTGCCCATCATGATTTTGCAAGGGGTATGGAAGGAAATACAATAGTTGTCTCCAGGAATTACAGACCCAATCCCTGGTATCCCGGTCAAACCATATCAATGGATGAACTGGTGGAGTTCGATAAGAGGGGCAAGGTTGTCTGGCGCTGGGACTATACAGATCATTACAGTGATATAAAGGAAATAAGAGATTCTTTACCTCCTGAGGAGTGGAGACCGGATTGGCCACATATCAATACCTGTGAGATCCTTCCGGAAAATCCCCGTGAGGAAAAGGATTCGCGTTTTAAAGCCGGAAACCTGCTGCTCTGCGGGGCCCATGCCAATGTAATTATGATACTTGACCGAAAGTCAGAAAAGATTGTCTGGGCGTGGGGACCTGGAATCATTGAAGGTCCCCATATGCCGACCATGCTTCCCAATGGAAATATACTACTGTATGATAATGGTCATCACAGAAAATATACCAAGGTCATTGAACTGGATCCCATTAAAAAGGAGATCGTATGGGAATATGGTTCGAACAGGGAGTTCTATTCACCGGCGCGTGGATCAGGTTTGAAAATGGAAGGAGGCAATTATCTGATAGCCAATTCTGACTATGGCTGGTTTTTTGAAGTGACTCCTGAAGGGGAGAAAGTATGGGAGTATTACAATCCTGATCTAACCGGCGGAGGAGCAAGAATGGGGCTGTACAGAACCCTGCCCTATGAAAAAGAGATGGTGGACGGCTTGCTTAGGAAATACGGAAGAATGTATTTCGCCAGGAACAATAAGGCCGGATATGCTCAAAAGTATGGTTTGTCAGACCAGCTAATGGTTTTGGTTGACTGGATTGAGTCCGGGGACTTAGACCGGGCGCACAGATGGCTCAATAATGATGGCAATAGAACCCTGGGTGAAAAGGAATCAGGTTTCGCTTATAGTCTTTTATATGCCGCGAGGAAAGATGTAAAGAAATCCATGGAATTTGCAAAAAAATCAATAGCTGCTGGTATGCCCGGTGAGTTGTTTTCGCAAAAATTTTCATTTGTATTCAGACCCATGATGGAGCACAGACTGTTTCATGAGATCATCAGTGATTAATTGTAAAATACTATTATCATGGTAAATAAAATACGGACCTTAACATGTTTGGTTTTGTTGATGGCTGTTATGGCATGTTCAACCTCTGACAGGAAGCCCAGGATACAGCCGGAGCCATTGAATGGAGATGTTAATCTGCTCTATCTGAAACCTGCAGATAGCTGGACTGAGGGTTTCCCAATTGGCAATGGAACTATAGGTGCAATGGTGCTGGGAGGGATTGAGCAGGAGAGGATAGCCCTTAATCATTGCCGGCTTTGGAGGGAAAAAAAGCTGAAAGATCTCGAGAATCCAATGGTGGCTCATAACCTTCCAATGATCCGGGAGAAATTTTTTGAAGGCAAGATTAATGAAGCCAATGATCTTGTTAATGAATTGATGGGCGCCCAGAAATTTACCGGTCCCGATCCCTTTCAGCCTGCAGGGGATATGTTTATTGATTTTCCCGGTCCGGATCAAGTCAGCGATTATCGCCGTGAGCTTGATATCTCAACCGGAATTGTTAAGATCAGCTACAAGCAACATGGAATCACATTCCTGAGAGAGGTATTTGCTTCCGCTGTTGATGAGGTGATAATCGTTCGCATTTCGGCTGATCAACCCCGGGCCTTGAACTGCAAACTGCACCTTTCAAGGATTGACGATCCTGATTGCCGGGTTACTTCGTGGATGCAAGGGAATAACATTGGTTTTACTGGAGAATTTGCCGAACAGGTCCAATTTTCTACTGCTGCAAAGGTACTTACAAAGGGCGGTCAGTTATTAGCTGACAGCTCAGTTGCCGTTCAAATAGATGTCAGCAAGGCGGATGAGATGCTGATCATAATTTCTGTTGCTACGGAAAAGGAGACAGATAATTCCAAAAACTATTGCTTGGATCAATTGGATAAATTTAATAACACGAGAGATTTTGAAGAGATAATTCAGTCGCATATTGCAGAACATCAGCGCCTGTTCAACCGGATGGATATATTTTTTGAAGGATCTTCACGCAGCCATATTCCAACTGATCAGAGGGTGTTGCAGTATCATAAAGGAGAGTCCGACCCGGGACTGGTATCCCTGTATTTCCAGTACGGCCGGTATCTCCTGATCAGCAGTTCAAAACCTGGAGGGCTTCCTGCAAACCTCCAGGGAATCTGGAATGAAAGATTAAATCCACCATGGAAAGCAGATTACCACCATGATATCAATATCCAAATGAATTATTGGCCAGCCGAAGTTTGCAACCTGTCTGAGTGTGCCGATCCTTATTTGAAATATGTGGAAAGTATGCTTCCTGCCGCCCGGATCGCTGCCAAGAACCTGTATGATTGCAGGGGTATCTACATCCCGCTGACAGGTGATCCTTCGGTAAAGTGTCTGAAAACCGAGACAAAGTGGTCGGAGTGGACCGGAGCGGCAGCCTGGCTGGCGAATCATTTCTGGATGAGATGGGAATATACCGGCGATAAGGAATTCCTGAGAAACAGGGTATATCCTTTGTACAAAGAAATTGGACTTTTTTACCAGGATTACCTGGTTGAAGACCCGCGGAAGGACAATCCGCATTATGGTAAACTGATCACTGTACCTTCACAATCGCCTGAAAATTTCATAGCAGGGGGTCCCCAACCTGTTTCACTGGTGATTGGAGCAACAATGGATTTCGAGCTCATATATGAGGTATTCACCAACCTGATCGAAGCGAGTCGGATCCTTGGACTTGATCAGGAAAAGCGTATGAAATGGCAATATGTGCTGGATAATATACCTGCATTGCAGATTGGGAAACATGGCCAATTACAGGAATGGCTGGAAGATTATGAAGAAGGCAGTGTGAATAGTGGTCATGCTG
>DAOWJB010000335.1 GCA_030640625.1 Bacteroides sp. | reverse complement strand
GTCAATCCCCATGCCAAAGGCATTGGTAGCAATGATCACCCTGATATGCCCGGTCATCCATTCAGATTGCTTCCGGCTGCGTGATTCCTGCTGCAATCCGGCATGATAATAATCACAGGATATTTTCCCCTGCAGCAGGTAATGTGCCAGGTCCCTGGTTTTCTTCCTGCTCCTGGCATATATGATGCCTGAACCATTCATTTGATGCAGAAATTCCAGCAGATATCGCTCCTTGTCTTCAACATGTTTGACTGTGTATACCAGGTTTTTCCGTTCAAAACTGGCACGTAGTACATTTTTCTTCCGGAATCTCAGTTTCTCCTGAATATCATCAATTACCTTACTGGTTGCCGTGGCAGTGAGGGCCAAAAAGGGCACCTCAGGAATATATTCCCGAAGCATGGCGATCTTCATGTATGAGGGACGAAAATCATACCCCCATTGCGAGATACAATGGGCTTCGTCAATAGCAACCAGGGTGATGTTCATCTGGGGGAGCCTGATGCGGAAAATCTCAGTTGACAGGCGTTCCGGTGAGCAATACAAAAACTTATAATTGCCGTAAATGGCATTGTTCAGTCCAATGTCAATCTCATCCCTGGAAAGCCCGGAGTGGATGGCCATGGCCTTGATGCCTTTCTGAACCAATTTCTCCACCTGGTCCTTCATCAGGGCAATCAAAGGTGTGATGACCAGGCACATACCGTCTCCCGCCAGGGTTGGGACCTGGAAGGTGAGGGATTTACCTCCGCCTGTGGGGAGCAACCCAAGGGTATCATGTCCCGCCGCCACTGATTTGATGATATCCTCCTGCAGGGGACGAAAGTCAGGATACCCCCAGTACCGGATCAATATTTGCTGGTAGATGTTCATAAATAGCCAGTATGTAATATCGCCATTTTTTTTGTAATTTCGCACAATTTTAAAACCCTCAAAAACACTGCAAATATGTCTTTCCAGGAAGATAAAATCAAATCAGAAGGTTTAACCTTTGATGACGTTCTGCTCATTCCATCATACTCCGAGGTAATGCCAAGGGAAGTAAACCTTCAAACCAGGTTCTCCCGGAACATCCCGATGAAAATCCCTGTTATTTCAGCTGCCATGGATACCGTTACCGAAGCAAGCCTGGCCATTGCCATTGCCCGTGAAGGTGGTATTGGTGTGATCCATAAGAATATGCCTATTAAAGATCAGGCCTTGCAGGTAAGAAAAGTAAAACGGGCAGAGAACATCATGATCCTTGATCCCATAACCATCCTGAAAGAAGGTACCATCGCAGATGCACTCATGCTGATGCAGGAGTATAAAATCGGTGGGATCCCTGTGGTGGATGATAAAAAAAGGCTGATAGGGATCGTAACCAATCGTGACCTTAGGTTTGAAACCGTCATGGCCAAGCCTATCAGGGAGGTAATGACCCATGATAATATCATTACCACGTCACAAAAAACGGACCTGGTTAAAGCCGGCGAAATCCTGCAAAAACATAAGATTGAAAAACTCCCGGTTGTGGATGGGGATAACCGCCTCATCGGACTAATCACCTATAAGGATATTACCAAATCAAAGGACCGTCCCAATTCCTGTAAG
The DNA here is from genome assembly GCA_030640625.1 of Bacteroides sp. GTDB lineage: Bacteria > Bacteroidota > Bacteroidia > Bacteroidales > SM23-62 > SM23-62. The sequence continues at coordinate 33,626 of DAOWJB010000335.1, read as the reverse complement.
GATGCCCAGGGAAGATTGCGTGTGGCTGCTGCGGTTGGCGTAACATTTGATACTGCAGAGAGAATCCAGATCCTGGTGGAAGCCGGAGCAGATGCAGTGATCATTGATACTGCTCACGGACATTCAGGTCCCGTTATAGAAACCCTGAAAAAAGCGAGGAAGCTCGCCGGTGATATCGACATCGTGCTTGGCAACATAGGCACTGCCGAGGCTGCCAAGGCCCTGGTAAAGGCAGGTGCCGATGCCGTCAAGGTGGGGGTCGGTCCGGGTTCCATCTGTACCACACGGGTAATTGCCGGAGTTGGTATTCCGCAGCTGACGGCTATTTACGATGTGGCAAAGGCAGTAAAGGACTCAGGTGGACCAGTCATTGCCGATGGGGGAATTCGCTATTCCGGTGACATTGTAAAGGCGCTTGCGGCCGGTGCTCATTCCATCATGACAGGATCATTGTTTGCAGGGGTAGAAGAATCTCCCGGGGAAACGATTATCTATAACGGACGGAAATATAAATCTTACCGGGGCATGGGGTCCATCGAGGCCATGCAGAAAGGATCGAAAGACAGGTATTTCCAGGATGTGGAAGATGATATTAACAAACTTGTTCCGGAAGGCATAGCTGCCAGGGTGCCGTACAAGGGTACATTATCGGAGGTAGTATACCAGATGATCGGTGGACTCAGGGCCGGTATGGGTTATTGTGGTACACCAACCATTGAAGCACTCCAGCAAGCAATATTTGTAAAGATCACCCATTCCGGCATTATTGAGAGCCATCCGCATGATGTAACCATCACACGAGAGGCACCAAATTACAGCCGGTAATAATATTTGCTTAATTTCGTTTTTGTATTTACCAAATCAAAATATTTTTACAATGAACAAATTAACACGTTTTATCCTTCCGATACTGCTCTTTTCAATGAGTGTCTATAGTCAGAGCAACGGGGATAAAATCTTAATGACCATCCATGACCGGGAAGTAAGCCTGGATGAATTTGAAAGGATATATAAAAAGAATAACAGCAGCGCTGCGCTGGAACAACAAACCGTTGAAGAATACCTGGAATTATTCATTAATTTCAAGCTGAAGGTAATCGAGGCTGAGGAACTTGGAATGGATACCACCCAAAGTTTTTTAAAGGAATTCAACGGATATAAAAAGCAGCTGGCAAAACCATATCTGTCAGATCAGGAAGAGGTGGATGCAATGGTACAGGAGGCTTTTGAAAGGGCACAGAAAGAGGTCCGCGCGAGGCATATACTTATTCGGATCAGCCCGGATGCGCCACCTGAAGATACACTGCGGGTTTATAATAAAGTCATTGAGATCCGGAACCGGATCCTGGCTGGCGAAGATTTTGGGACAGTGGCCAAAGCCACCTCAGATGATCCCTCAGCCAAAACAAATGCAGGAGTCCTGGGCTGGTTCACCGTTTTCCGGATGGTTTACCCCTTTGAGAATGGTGCTTATAATACCAAGAAGGGGGAGGTATCCATGCCCGTACGCACCAGGTTTGGCTACCACCTGATAAATATTACCGACGTCAGGCCTGCACGCGGAGAGATCAGGGTCGCCCATATTATGGTTGTGGCACCGGAAACCATGAACGATGAACAGAAAGCCGATGCTAAGAAGAAGGTCTACAATCTGTATGACAGTATTCAAGCGGGAAAGGATTTCGCAGAAATGGCCAGGAAATATTCAGAAGACGGGGGATCTGCCAGCCGTGGCGGTGAGCTTCCCTGGTTCGGCACTGGCCGTATGGTGGCGCCATTCGAAAATGTTTCCTTTGCCCTGGCCAATCCGGGTGATATATCCGAACCTGTCCAGACTTCTTTCGGATGGCATATCATCAAACTCCTCGAACAAAAAAAATACGATGACTTCGAAAACGCAAAGGCCGATCTTAAAGCCAATGTGACGAAAAGTGACCGGAATGCCTATAGTAAGAAAGCCATGGTTGAGAGGATCAAGAAGAAAAATAATTTCTCTGAGAACCGGGAAAATCTATATCCCTTCTACTCGGTGGTGGATTCTACGATATTCATTCATAAGTGGGATGCTTCCAAGGCTGCAGGCCTGAATGATCTATTATTCACGGTGGGTGACAAACAGATTACTCAGCAAGATTTTGCTGCCTTCCTGGCTGATCGGCAGGCCAGTACCAGAAAGAATTTAGAAGTCCTTGTCGACAATCTTTATGACATATTTGTGGAGGAACAGGTATTGCAGTATGAAGAGAACAAGTTGCCGGAAAAATATCCGGAATTTAAATATCTCGTTCAGGAATACCATGATGGCATCCTGTTGTTTGACCTGACGGATCAAATGGTTTGGTCAAAGGCGGTAGAGGATAGTGTGGGACTGGAGGCTTTTTACGCGGAAAATAAATCCAATTATATGTGGGGAAAACGCCTGGATGCCACCCTGATTACCTGCCGGGATAATGAAGTTGCGGAATTCGCAAGGAATCTCCTTGGTAAGAAAAAAAGAAAAAGACCTGCACCAGAAGAGGTTCAGTCCCTCGCCTTCACAGAATTTAACGACAGTACCTGCCTTAGCTTTGAAACAAAAAAGTATGAAAGGGAAGATCATCCCCTCGTAGAAAAAATGGATTGGGACAAACCATTGTCAGACAACATGGAGGAAGATGGAAAAGTAATCTTTCTTGCAAAGCACAAGGTCCTGAAACCTGAACCAAAAAAGCTTGATGACTGCAGGGGTATAGTTACAGCTGATTACCAGAACTACCTTGAAAAGGAATGGATTGAATCCCTTCGGACCAAATACCCTTATCAGGTTAAACGGGAGCTGTTATCAGAGATTAATTAAACTGTTTTTATGGTCAAACACAGCAGACGGATATTCAGCCTGAGCCGTAAGCACTTTCTCACCGGCTTGATAATTCTTGCCTTGGCTGTTTCCTGTACCAAACTGGAGACCAGGAACAGGGAAAAACCCCTGGCGCAGGTATTTGAGAAAAATCTCTATGCCTCCGATATCAGGTATATCTTTCCGAGCGATGTATCACATGAAGACAGTGTTCAAATCCTGCAGAATTATATTGACAAATGGGTTAAGAAGCAACTGATCCTGCAAAAAGCTGAGTTGAACCTGACGGAGGAGCAGAAAGACGTAAGACAGCAAATTGAGGAATACCGTTCCTCGCTGCTGATCTACAAATATGAACAAAACCTGATCATCCAGAAACTGGATACCTTGATCAGTGATGAAGAAATAGAAGCATACTATGCTGAAAATCCCTCCAATTTCAACCTTGACAGGCATATTGTAAAAGCCCTTTTTATTAAACTACCCCTGGACGCGCCGGATCTTTGGAGGGTGAGACAACTTTACAGATCAGAAAGGGAGGAGGATTTCCAGGAGTTGGAGAGCTATTGCTACCAGTACGGGGTAAAATATGATTATTTTGATGATCTATGGATCCCATTTACCACTATTACCAATGCATTGCCTAACGAAATAAGGAATCCTGAGAGTTTTCTCCGCTGGAACAGGTTCATCGAGCAACAGGATTCCGGATACAGGTATCTGGTCAATATTCGGGAAAACAGCCTGGCGGGAACGGTCGCCCCCCTGCCCTACGTAGAGCAAAAAATTAGAAGCATTATATTGAATAAGAGGAAGGTCCAGTTTGTCAGAGATCTGGAAAATAATATCTATAAGGACGCGTTAAACAAAGGGAACTTCACCATCCACTAAGTATCCATCATGACTGCAGGAAAGAGATTAATAAGTTCAATGATACTGGCCGTGATTTTGCTTGGCGGTGCGGCCGGGCAGTCCCTGATCCTTGACAGGGTCCTGGCTGTTGTAGGGGAGTTTACCATCCTACAGTCAGATATTGAAAACATGCATCTCCAGAACAAGGCCCAGGGAGTGTCAATGCCGGGAGATGAAAAATGCGCTATTCTGGAGAATTTCCTGGTCGAAAAACTGCTTCTGAACCAGGCCAAGATTGACAGTATTATTGTTTCGGAAAGCTCCGTGGAAATGGAACTTGATAACAGGCTGAGTTACTTTATCAGCATGATAGGATCACCCGAAGCCCTTGAAAAATATTTTGGTAAGACCATCCTGGAGATCAAGGAAGACATGAGATCCTCGGTCAGGGATGCTTCCATTACAAGGCAAATGCAGGGTACCATCACGGGAGATGTTACGGTAACTCCCTCTGAAATCAGGGATTACTTTAATGACCTGTCCAGAGACAGTATCCCATACATTGATTCCAAGGTCGAGCTCAGCCAGATTGCTATTTATCCACCTGTAGACGAAGCTGCCGTCTTTGATGTTAAACAAACATTACTGGATCTCAGAAGAAGGATCCTGGATGGTGAAAAATTCACCACACTGGCAGTGCTGTATTCTGAGGGCCCTTCTGCGGGGAAAGGCGGAGAGATCGGCTTTATGGGGAAAGGAGAATTGGATGCCGAGTATGCCAAAGCTGCCTTCAGTTTGAAAACCGGAGGTGTATCTACCATTGTGGAATCCTCTTTCGGGTATCACATTATCCAGCTTATTGAGAGACGTGATGACAGGGTAAATACCAGGCATATCCTGATGAAACCCAAGGTAAAGCCTGAAGCCATCCTGGCTACCACGCGCAAGCTTGACAGTATCGCGATTCTGATCCGTACAGATAGCGTTGGCTTCGATCTTGCGGCAAGAATTTATTCAGAAGACATAAATACTGCAGTGAACGGCGGTATCATGGTCAATCCAGCCACCAATTCAACAAGCTTTGCAATGGACGAGTTACAGCCCGCTGAATTCATTGCCCTTCGTGATCTGAATGTTGGGGAGATCACGGAAGCATTCAAATCAGAGGATGAAAATGCAAAAGAGGTTTATAAGATCGTTCGATTGAGGACTCGCAGCAGTCCCCACCGGGCCAATCTGAAAGACGATTATATGGTCCTTCAGGAAATGGCTCTGGGCCAGAAAAAGGAAGTCGTATTTCAGCAATGGTTGCTGGAAAAAATTGAGGAGACCTACATCCATATCGATGACTCTTTTGCCGGATGCCAGTTTTCCCGCAGTGGGTGGGTAAAATAATAAACTGTCCGTCATGTCCCGGCCAATCTTTCTGCTTGTCATTTTATTTACAGGACCGCTACTCTGTGCCCAGGAAGAGCAGCAGATCGAGATCCTGAATTCTGAATATATGGAATTCGATGCAAGTATTGGAACTGGTGTAGTGAAATATGTTGGCGAAGTAGCCTTTCAACAGGGGAATATACTGCTTAATTGCGACAGTGCCTGGTATTTCTCCCGGGAAAACAACGTTCATGCCTATGGAAATGTTCACATCATTCAGGGAGATACCTTAAACCTATACGGAGATGAACTGCGGTATTACGGGAACGAAAAATTAGCCGAGGTCAGGAATAATGTAACCCTGGTGGATAAGGAAACCACACTGACGACGGATTACCTGGATTTTGACCTGGAGAATAACATTGGCTATTATGAGCGGCATGGTCATATTGTAAACGGGGATAATACGTTAGAGAGCCGGGCTGGATATTATTACAGCCGCAGCAAATTGCTTTATTTCAGGGACAGTGTCGTGATAGTTAATCCGGAATATACCATTTATGCCGACACCTTGAGATATCATACAGTGACCGAGATCGCGTATTTTGTAGGTCCGACCCAGATTATCAGTCCGGAAAACTACATCTACTGCGAAAATGGATGGTATGACACCCAGAAAAATATCTCCCAGTTCAACAAAAATGCCTATCTGGAGTCATCCGAACAATACCTCAGGGGAGACAGTCTCTACTATGAAAGGGATAATGGGATGGGGATGGCATTTGACAACGTGGAACTGTATGATTCAGCTCAACAGATAATCCTGCTGGGAAAATATGCCATCTATTTTGAGGATCCGGAATACGCCATGCTGACCGACAGTGCAGTCCTAATCCAGATCTCAGGGGAAGACAGTCTGTTCGTACACGCAGATACCCTTAAATCTGTTCTTGACTCAAGCGGTCAGTACAAGATCATCCGGGCCTATTATAAGGTAAAATTCCATCGTCCGGATATGCAGGGCAAATGTGATTCCCTGGCCTACCTTGAAAGTGATTCTGTATTTCAACTTTATGGCGATCCTGTTTTGTGGTCACAAATACATCAGCTGACCGCTGAACAGATGGATGTCCACATGGCGTTTGAGGAACCGGACTACATCGAGCTTAGAAATGCCGCCTTCATTGCTTCCCGGGATGACAGCATACAATTTAACCAGATACGGGGAAAGAATATGGTGGGACATTTCAAAGAAGACCAGTTATCACATATCGATATTACCGGGAATGGACAGACCATCTGGTTTGGCCGGGATGAAGGAGAGATGATCGGCGTCAACAAGGGTGAAAGCAGTAATATTAAGATTTACCTGGTAGAAGGGGCAGTTGACCGGGTGAACATGATCTCCAGTCCCTCAGCCATATTACATCCACCCGGTGATCTGCCTAAGGAAGAATTATACCTGAGTGGTTTTATATGGCTGGAAGAACACCGACCCAAAACCAAAGAAGACATTTTCCACTGGATCGAACATTAAAGCGGCGGTAGCGCCTTTTCAGGGGCGTTAAAACGTCGCTGCATATTCCGCTGCGCGGAACACGTGAGGCTCCTTTTTTAACGCCCCTGAAAAAGCAGTACGGTCGGGCATTACTATTCTCCCAGCTTACCTTGGGTAATCCATTCGTTGCAATACATGAGGTTGTCAAAAGGGCAGTCTTTTTATGTGTCTTTGGTTTTTAGCAGATATTAATTAAAACGGAGCCTATATTTTGTGCTTGCACAAAATTCAGTGAGGTTTTAATTAATATCTGCAATAAGAAAAATCCAGGGGATATAAATAAAAAGGCTGCCCTATTGGCAGCCTTTGTTATCAGTACTCGTCTTCGTTAAAAAAGAAATCATCCTTACTTGGGTAGTCAGGCCAAATGTCCTCAATGCTCTCATAGATCTCTCCTTCATCCTCAATTTCCTGCAAATTCTCAATTACTTCGAGCGGTGCACCGGAACGGATGCCGAAATCTATTAACTCATCTTTTGTTGCTGGCCAGGGAGCATCCTCCAACTTTGAAGCTAACTCTAATGTCCAGTACATATTGCAAGTGCTTTGGTGAAAACCATCTGATAATCCTAAAATTCGTGCAAATATAGAAAAAAATGAACATCAGAATTCAGGTTGCCAGATAATTTCTTCAATTTTTAGGTCCTTGGCCATTTTCCTTGCCAGGATAAATATATAATCAGACAGGCGGTTAAGGTATTTGACCAGGATACCGGTCTGTTCAGAGTGCTTGATAAATTTTATGCAAAATCTCTCAGCCCTCCGACAGGTGGTTCTTGCAAGGTGGCAATAACTTACGGTTGTATGTCCACCGGGCAGGATAAATGATTGCAAGGGCTTCAGTTCCTGGTCCATCCGGTCTATCTCCCCTTCCAAAAAGATTATATCCTCCTCTCGGATTTCAGGTATTGGAACGGATGTTTCCTTTTTCTCACTGGCCAGAATGGTTGAACCCACCATGATCCTGTCCTGTATCCTTAAAAGGGCCTTCCGCATACCCTCATCCGTCAGCTGATCTCTTAAAAGACCTAACCAGGAATTCAATTCATCAAGCGTTCCATAAGCCTCCAGCCTGGGATGATCCTTGGGTACAAGATTTCCGCCCAGCAAGGAAGAGGTTCCCCTGTCACCAGCTTTGGTATAAATTTTCATTTGTTTTCCGTCTAACTTTTTTCTTCAGAATTGACAGGCACTTCTTTGTCCACATCCGATTCTACCTCTCCATCCATTAACTTAACCACACGCCTTGCCCTTTTTGCAATATCTACTTCGTGCGTTACTACAATTATGGTATTGCCTAACTCATGTATATCATCTAAAAGGTTCATGATATCTATGGAAGTTTTGGAATCAAGATTACCTGTCGGCTCATCTGCCAGGATTATGGAGGGATGATTTACCAGTGCACGGGCGATGGCCACACGCTGTCTTTGTCCTCCTGACAATTCATTTGGCTTATGCGTGATACGGTCTGTAAGACTCACGCTTTCAAGCACTTCCTTGGCACGCTCCAGCCTTTCAGCCTTAGGAAAACCTGCATAGATCAGTGGCAGCGTTACATTCTCAAGGGCAGTGTAGCGAGGCAGCAGGTTGAAAGTCTGGAATACAAACCCTATCTCATTATTCCTGATATCGGCAAGCTCGTTATCATCAAGCTTGCTGACATCATTATCATTCAATATATACTGTCCGGATGTAGGTGTATCAAGGCAACCTATAAGGTTCATCAGGGTGGATTTTCCAGAACCTGAAGGACCCATGATGGCCACATACTCATTTTTGTCAATATCAAGGCTGACTGATCTCAGGGCCCGTACAATGATGGTTCCCACCTTATAATTCTTGACGATCTTTGATAATTTGATCATTTTTTCCATGAGGCGTGTAAAATATGTACGAATTTAAGGATATAAACGAAACAGCGGTTACAATAATTTTAAAAAATAACGACAAAATGATCCTTTTGGATATTCTTTTCCATGAAAACGATGCCGGTATTGAATAATTCAATACTCAGGCGGATCTCAGGCCGGCTGATGATCCTTTTCCATGCCCGGTACATTCCCCGTGACCAGTGTATATCGTCCACCACAATCACAATATTTTGATGGCCTGAATCCTGGATCCGGACAAAATTAGAAAATAGTCTCTCTTCCCTGTGATCACCGTCAATAAAAACAAACAATTCCTGACCGGATTGCTTCAGGAGTCCAGGTAAAAGTTCAGCAAAAAGACCCTTATGGATCTGGATATTATCAACACCTAGTTTACCAAAGCCCTGCCTGGCCAGGCCGGCAATTGCAGGGGACCCTTCACAGGTGAGGACCCTGCCTTCGGGATTTGCCAGTGCCAGATACAAACTGGCTATGCCTGATCCTGTGCCCAGTTCAATCATAGTGGACGGCTTCAGATGGTTTACCAGCCTGGCAAGCAACCTGCCCCTTTTGCGGGAAACGGCCGTATGTTTTACCAGGTCAGAGATCCGCCTTTCACTGTCCAGTCTCCTCCTGGACCCGGCACCATAATCATCGACCCGGACTGTCCCGGTCATCCCAAGCAGGTCTCTCCTGTATTCTTCAATGCGTTCAATACCTTCAATATCGGGATCTTCCCCATATATCACCTTACTGATCAGCTGGTAGGCATAAGGAGGATGGATTCCCCTTCCCTTCCTGTGACGTGCATGTAACCTGTAATTCAAATACAACATAAACCAAGCACAAATATATAAGTTAGAATTCCGATATTTATTATTTATTTCAGACTTCAATATGGCTGACCCCCTTCAAACAGATATTAAGTTCCTGACGGGTGTGGGACCCAAACGTGCAGATCTGCTTAACCGTGAACTGAATATTCACACCTTTGAGGATCTGCTCCATCATTTCCCATACCGGTATATCGACCGGTCCCGGTTTTACAAGATCAGTGAGATCAATTCCCAGCTTCCCTACATCCAGATCAGGGGTCGAATTAATTCCCTGGAGATAGCCGGTCCCAGATATAAAAAACGGCTTGTGGCAAAATTCAGCGATGATACAGGCAGCATTGAGCTGATCTGGTTCCAGGGAGTTTCCTGGATCAGGGAGACACTGAAAAAAGACAGGGAATATGTTGCTTTCGGCAAACCAAGCCTGCATGGACGGCAGATCAACCTGGTGCATCCGGAACTGGAGGAGGCCGATAAATATGAGAAGCAGCTTTCATCCGGACTCCAGGCCATGTATAGCACAACAGAAAAACTAAAGAAAAACTTTTTGACATCCAAGACCATACAAAAGCTTATAACCACCCTTTACCAAAGCCATAAACCCAAAGTACAGGAAACATTGCCTGCATACCTGATCGAAAAATTAAATTTTCTATCCCTTGAGAAGGCATTGTTTACCGTGCATTTTCCCGGGGGACTAAAAGAGTTGGAGCAAGCTACCCTGAGACTGAAATTTGAGGAATTGTTTTTCATTCAGCTGAATATCCTGAAACAGAAGGTGAACAGGGAAAAATATTTCCAGGGACTGGTATTCTCGAAAGTGGGTGAATACCTGAACTCCTTTTACAGGGAACGCATTCCTTTTGAACTCACTGCTGCTCAGAAGCGGGTCATCCGGGAGATCAGGAAAGATATTGGTTCCGGCCGGCAAATGAACCGATTGTTGCAGGGAGATGTTGGCTGTGGGAAAACACTTGTTGCCCTGATGAGTATGCTCATTGCCCTTGATAATGGTTATCAAGCCTGTCTTATGGCCCCGACGGAGGTCCTTGCCAACCAGCATTATGCTACTTTGCAGAAAATGCTCGGTAAGCTGCCTGTAAAATTCAGCCTGCTAACGGGATCCACCAAAAAAGCCGGACGAGAGGAGATCCACCAATCATTGCTCGATGGCAGTCTGCAGATACTGACAGGTACCCATGCGCTGCTTGAGGAGACGGTGCGGTTTCAAAATCTTGGACTGGTAATCATCGATGAACAACACCGTTTTGGAGTAGCACAAAGAGCCAGCTTGTGGAAAAAAAATATACAAGCACCCCATGTGCTGGTTATGACTGCCACACCCATCCCCAGGACCCTGGCCATGACCCTTTATGGAGATCTGGACGTATCGGTCATCGATGAACTTCCTCCGGGCAGGAAACCCATCAAAACAGTTCATTACACTGATTCAAAAAGACTTCGTGTACACGGATTTATGAAAAAGCAGATCGCGGAAGGAAGGCAAATATATATCGTATACCCCCTCATCCGTGAGTCTGAGAAAATGGACTATAAAGACCTGGAGGACGGATATTTCAGCATTAAACAAGCCTTTCCATCACCTGATTATGCCGTAAGTATTGTTCATGGAAGACTGAAAACGGAAGAAAAGGAGTTCGAAATGAACCGCTTTCTCGAAAAGAAGACCCAGATCATGGTGGCGACAACCGTGATTGAGGTTGGCCTCGATATCCACAATGCTTCCGTAATGATCATCGAAAGCGCAGAAAGATTTGGTCTTTCCCAGTTGCACCAGCTTAGAGGCCGGGTTGGACGTGGGGCGGACCAGTCCTACTGCATCCTGATGACCTCCAATAAACTCAGTGATGATGCAAGGCAGCGAATCAGTATAATGGTAAAGACAACCGATGGTTTTGAAATTGCCGAGGCCGACCTGAAACTTCGTGGTCCAGGTGACCTGGAAGGCACCCAGCAGAGTGGTATTCCCTTTGAATTGAAAATTGCCAACCTGGCTAAGGATTCACAAATCCTGCAGTATGCCAGAGAGACTGTTATCGAGGTATTGGAAGATGATCCCTTGCTTGACCATCCAAAAAATGAAGTCCTGCTAGAACAACTAAAAAAACTCTCAAAAGGTACTTTCAACTGGGGCGTAATCAGTTAAGATTATTTATACTAATTCTAAATTATTCGGGCCCTGGAAAAACTGACAAAAAGCAATCTTTACATTTTGGAGTATCTCTATTTTTGTACCTTATTTTAACCTCTAGTTCTTCCATGGCAGAAAAAAGGATTTCACATGAGGGAGTGATAGCATCTTTGAGTGAAGACAGGGTCACAGTGAAAATCACCAGTTATGCCGCCTGCAGTGGCTGTCATGCAAAAGGAGCCTGTAATATGGCAGGAGAGGAAGAAGAGAAACTGCTTCATATACCGGTCCCCGATCCTAATTTCCGAATCGGAGAAAAGGTAAGGGTTATCCTGGCTCAGTCACTTGGTTTCAGGGCCCTTTTCCTCGGCTATGTTCTGCCCTTCCTGCTGGTCCTAACAGTGTTGCTGGTCATGACTGCAGCCGGCAGCAATGAACTGCTAACCGGATTGGTTTCGCTGGCAGTACTGGTTCCTTATTATGTTGGACTAAAACTTATGAAGGGAAAAGTAGACCGGCAGTTTTCCTTTTTTATACAGAAAACCTGAGGGATCAATTCATGAGTCCAATCGTATTATATACCATCATATCACTCAGTGCTACCGGAATAGCTGCTGCGATCATCCTGTTTATCATTGCGCAGCGATTCAAGGTAATTGAGGACCCGATAACAGATCTCGTAGAAGAAGCCCTGCCGGGTGCCAACTGCGGAGGATGTGGATATGCAGGTTGCCGGAACTTTGCCGAAGCCTGTGTCAAATCCGATAAACTTACCAAACTTTTTTGTCCCCCGGGTGGAAACGAAACCATGCTGGAGGTTGCCACCATCCTTGGCAAGGAAGCTGTTGAAAAGGATCCGCTGGTTGCCGTGGTGCGTTGTTCAGGATCATTTGCTCACCGCGCAAGGGTAAATCAATACGACGGTGCTGCATCCTGTGCTATTGCCAGCAGCCTGTATGCAGGCGATACGGGTTGCCAGTATGGCTGCCTGAGTCATGGTGACTGTGTCAGGGTATGCGAGTTTGATGCCATCCACATGAACCCGGAGACCGGCCTGCCTGAAGTTGTCGATGAAAAATGTACAGCTTGTAATGCCTGTGTGGAGGCCTGTCCCAAGGATATTATCGAACTGCGGAAGAAAAATAAAAGAGACCGGAAGATATTTGTCAGCTGCATCAACCAGGACAAAGGAGGCATCGCTAAAAAAAGTTGTTCTGTCGCCTGTATTGGCTGCGGAAAATGTGAAAAAGTCTGTCCGCACGATGCCATCACCATTGAAAATTTCCTGGCTTATATTGATCCTGTAAAATGTAAATTATGCAGGAAATGTGTGCCCGAGTGTCCAACTGATGCCATCCTGGAAATAAATTTTCCACCCAAAAAACAGAAAGAAGAAGAAACAAAGCCCGATAACAACGGTGAAACCAAGGTTGAACCTGTTGAAACTGATAAACTTGGTGAAGAATCCAAAAGCGAATAGAAAACGTGTTTAAAACATTCAGACCTGGCGGTATACACCCTTCCGAAAACAAGCTCACAGCTGGAAGTACAATCGAGGAACTCCCTGTACCCGAACAGGTAAGTATCCCTCTAAATCAGCATATCGGAGCAGCTCCGAAGGTCCTTGTTGAGAGAGGTGATCAGGTAAAGGTAGGACAGTTGATTGCCCGGGGTGAAGGTTTTATCTCTGCCAATATACACTCATCTGTATCCGGAAAAGTTTTAAAGATAGCTGCCGTTGTCGACATGTCGGGATATAAAAGAAATGCCATAAGCATTAAAGTGGACGGTGATGAATGGGTTGAAGAAATCGACCGTTCACCTGAGTTGATTACCGAAATAGCCCTGGAACGACAGGAAATTGTACAGAAGATAAATCAATCCGGGATCGTCGGAATGGGAGGTGCCACTTTCCCATCACATGTTAAATTATCCCTGCCCAGGGGAATGAAGGTGAAATACCTGATCGTCAACGGAGCAGAATGCGAACCCTACCTGACTTCCGATCATATCCTGATGATGGAAAAAGCAGATCAAATACTTGTGGGGGCCACCATCATCATGAAGGCGCTTGATGTTGAAAAAGCCTTCATCGGGATTGAGAACAATAAGCCGGATGCCATTGATCATATGTCAGACCGGGCCCAACATTATCCTGGCATCGAGATCCAGGGCCTGAGGGTGAAATATCCCCAGGGTGGTGAAAAACAGCTGATCAAAGCACTCATCAACAGAGAGGTGCCATCAGGTGGACTCCCGATCGATGTGGGTGCGGTGGTTTTCAATGTAGGAACCCTGTTTGCTACCTATCAGGCCATACAGAAAAACAAACCCTTGTTTGAAAGGGTTGTTACAAGCACCGGGAAAAACCTGGAAAAACCTGGAAATTTCATGGTACGGATCGGAACTCCCATTTCTGCATTGATTGAGGCATGCGGGGGATTGCCTGAGAATACTGGTAAGATCATTTCAGGTGGCACCATGATGGGCAAGGCCCTTAACAGCCTGGAAGTACCTGTGATAAAAGGAACCAGCGGCCTGCTTGTCTTGCCTGAGGCGGAATCCAGGAGAAAGGAAATGCAGCACTGTATTCGCTGTTCCAAATGCATTACTGTCTGTCCAATGGGACTTGAACCCTACCTGCTCATGGCCTTTGGCGAACGGGAATTGTTCGAACGGATGGAGGAAGAAAAGGCAACGGACTGTATGGAATGTGGTTCATGCAACTATATCTGTCCGGCCAACAGACACTTGCTTGATTATATCAGGCTGGGCAAGGTTGAAATCAACAAGATCAGAAGATTGAGAAAAAATTAATATATGGGATTGTTAACAATATCACCATCTCCCCATGACCACAGCAGTGAATCGGTCCCGAAGTTGATGTATGGTGTAATCATTGCATTGCTCCCCGCATTTCTAGCCTCAGTGTACTTTTTTGGCATCAGCACAGTCATCATCACTGTCACGGCCATGGTCTCCTGTGTCATTTTCGAATTCCTGATCCAGCGATACTTAATGAAGGAAAAGCCTGCCATATCAAATGGTTCAGCCATGGTAACCGGTATGTTACTGGCTTTCTGTTTGCCCACCAACCTGCCCATCTGGCTTGTAATTCTGGGTAGTTTCGTGGCCATTTCGGTTGGCAAGATGTCATTTGGCGGACTGGGCAACAATCCCTTTAATCCGGCGCTGGTGGGGAGGGTTTTCCTGTTTATATCCTTCCCGGTACAGCTGACCAGCTGGCCGGAACCAGGAGTAAACCATTTTGCCTATCTCGATGCATCGACCGGAGCTACTCCCCTCAGTATCATGAAGGAGGGCTTAAAAAACAGGGAAAGCATCAGTCATATCCTGTTGGATATTCCTTTCTACCAGGATATGTTCATGGGCAACATGGGGGGATCAGCCGGCGAGATTGCAGCAGCAGCCCTTCTCATTGGCTTCGCATACCTGCTGATCCGGAAGATCATCACCTGGCATATACCGGTGAGTATTCTACTGACAGTAACTATTTTTACAGGCATTATGTGGTTGATTGGACCCACATCCAATCCTAACCCCCTCTTTCATCTTTTAAGTGGGGGTCTCATGCTAGGCGCCATTTTCATGGCGACCGATTATGTCACATCCCCAATGAATATAAAAGGTATGTGGATCTATGGTGTTGGCATAGGGATTATTACCGTAGTGATCCGTATTTTCGGAGCTTATCCGGAAGGGGTGCAATTTGCCATCCTGATCATGAACGCTGTTACCCCGATAATCAATAAATATGTAAAGCCCAGAAGGTTTGGAGAGGAGGTGTCAAATGGCTAAGAAGGAATCAACATTTAAAAATATGGTGCTTACCCTTTTCCTGGTAACATTATTTGCATCATCCGCACTGGCACTGGTATATGAATTAACCAAGGGACCAATTGCAGAGGTAAAAAGAATTAAGAGAGCCATTGCCATCGGTAAAGTTGTACCTGAATTTGATAATGATCCTGGAACTGAAATGAAAAAACTAGCTGTAGATGGAGACACCCTGTATTTTTACCGGGCCAGGAAAGGAGACGAAGTAACCGGATTTGCTGTGGAAACCTATACGCGAACCGGATTCAGTGGTTTGATCAGGATCATGGTGGGATTTCGTCCGGATGGTACCCTCTATGATGTCGCTGTCCTGGAACATATAGAAACTCCCGGACTCGGGGATAAAATGGAAAAAGAAAAATCATTTGATAAACGTACCGGGGAATCATGGACCAGTCAGTTTATAGGGATAGATCCAGCGAGCTTTTCACTCATGGTGAAACAGGACGATGGGGATGTGGACGCCATTACGGCAGCCACTATTACATCACGTGCCTTCTGTGATGCCGTCCAGCGGGCATACGATGGTTTGCTGGAAATCACGGATGAACTGGATCTGGACAGCGTAAGCGGCAGTACCGTAGAGTATAGCCCGGAATGAACAACAGAAAGGGATATAAAGGTTAGGAAATCATTTAAACAGAAGATATGAGCCAATGGAACAATTTCAGCAGGGGGTTTTTCAAGGAGAATGCAGTGTTTGTATTACTCCTTGGACTCTGTCCCACGCTGGGTGTGACAACTTCCGCATTCAACGGATTGGGAATGGGACTGGCAACCACCTTTGTTTTATTGATGTCGAACATCGTGGTTTCCACCATCAAGAGGTACATCCCTGACAAGGTAAGGATCCCTTCTTTTATCGTTATCATTGCCTCCTTTGTAACAATTGTTGAACTGGTGATGCAGGCTTACCTGCCTGATCTGTTTACCGCCCTGGGGTTGTTTATCCCACTGATCGTTGTAAACTGTCTGGTATTGGGTCGTGCGGAAGCATTTGCATCAAAAAATAACATCATTACCTCAGCCATTGACGGGCTCGGCATGGGATTGGGATTTACCATGGCTCTGGTAATGCTGGGTGCGGTACGCGAAATATTGGGCAGCGGATCCCTTTTTGGACTAAAATTCATACAGGGGGACGGCATGATCGTATTTGTCCTGGCTCCTGGAGCATTCATCGCACTTGGATACCTGATCGTTTTAATTAATATGATAAATAAACGAGAGGCTTAGGCATGGAATATATACTCATCATAGTATCAGCCGTATTTGTAAACAATATTGTGCTGATTAAATTCCTGGGCATCTGTCCTTTTATTGGTGTATCCAACAAGGTAGATACATCCGTAGGTATGACAGGGGCCGTGACATTTGTAATGGTGATCGCCACCATCGTCACCTACTTGCTGGAGGTCTATGTGCTGGTCCCACTGGGCATCACCTTTATGCGTACAATTACCTTTATCCTGGTAATTGCTTCCCTGGTACAGATGGTTGAGATCATGCTTAAAAAAGTCAGTCCTTCACTATACCAGGCCCTGGGTATCTTCCTTCCCCTGATCACAACGAATTGCGCGGTGCTTGGCGTGGCTGTTTTGGCCGTCCAGAATAATTACAACCTGCTCGAGAGCGTCATTTTCGCCGTTGGAAATTCCATAGGATTTGGCATTGCACTCATTGTATTTGCGGGGATCAGGGAACAGATGGAGCTGGTGAATATTCCGGATGCCATGAAAGGTGTGCCGATTGCCTTTGTTGTGGCTGGACTTCTGGCACTGGCATTTCTGGGTTTCTCAGGGATTGTCTAAGGCTTATTTTTTCTTTACTCTCTTTACTTTCTTTTCCTTTTTATTCTTCCTGTCCTTCTTGTCAAGTTTCTGCATGTATTTTGCAGCCAGTGCAGCACCTACCAGACCAGCATTATTAAGTAATTCAGCCGGGACCACCCTGGTTTTAAGTTTGAGATATGGCAGGAATAGCTCACCCTTTTTACTGGCACCTCCTCCCACAATGATGAGATCGGGATTGATCAGTTTTTCTATGGAGAGCAGGTACTGATTAAACCTTTTTGCCCAATCTTCCCAGGTCAGTTCCTCAGCCTTACGTGCCGCATCAGAAGCGAACTTTTCTGCATCCATCCCCATCAATTCGATGTGACCAAGCTCAGTATTCGGAACCAGCTTTCCATCGACAAATAAGACAGTACCTATGCCGGTCCCAACAGTGCACAGAAAGACAACACCCATGGCATCGATCCCGGCACCGAACTTCATTTCTGCCAGGCCTGCAGCATCAGCATCATTGACGACTGAAACCGGAAGTCCAGTTGCTTTTAAAAACAGCTTATCAACATTGGTATCTATCCAGGAGTCATCAATATTGGCTGCAGTCCTCGCAATACCATGCTGGACCACGCCGGGAAATCCACAGCCAACCGGGCCATCCCATTTGAAATGTTTGACCATTTCAGCAATTAATGGAGCTACATTATCGGGTGTTGCAGGTGAGGGTGTGGGTATACGGTATCTTGGTTCGAGCATCAAACCATCATCTGTATTTACGGGTGCTCCCTTAATCCCCGAACCTCCAATATCAATGCCCAATACCTTATTATACTTCATAAGTAGAGTCAAGAACGCTTTAAAGATAATATTATTAACCGACCATCCAAAGTTTTTTTTTTATCTTATCGGACTACTCAAAATGCCATAATCACCAGCGATAAAGCGATAAATTTGAGCCTGATAATATCTATGAATTCACTACTTTATTTCATATCTCCTCTAATTTCAGTAAATTGAACCATTGAAATTAGACCCAAACCATGGAAAAGTATCTAATCGAATTGCTTGAGACGAACAACCGGGTGATTGTTCCTGACCTGGGTGCGTTCATCATCAGACAACAAGAACCACGGGAACTGGTATTTAACGACCTGCTTGCTTTCAATGATGGTATGCTAACATCCCACATCAAGCAACAGGAAGGTCTTTCTATGTCAAAATCACAAGTTAAGATCGAAGAGTTTGTTGACCATGTGAAAAAAGTATTGACAAAGGGGGATATTTTTCATT
Source organism: Bacteroides sp. (assembly GCA_030640625.1). Classification (GTDB taxonomy): domain Bacteria; phylum Bacteroidota; class Bacteroidia; order Bacteroidales; family SM23-62; genus SM23-62. The sequence continues at coordinate 15,206 of DAOWJB010000335.1, read as the reverse complement.
TAGAAGATCTTGGCTACCTAAAAATGGATGATTCCAGTAAGATTGAGTTTTCTGTGACTAGATTCCCGACAAGTAAAGAAGTCATAACATCTGCTTCAATAAGCCAACCCGAAACTGTCGAGGAATCCACAGAACCAGTCCCTGAACCGGCGGATGAAGAAACGACAGAAGTCCCAACAGCCTGGGAAGGTACATCAGCAGAAATCCCTCCAGAAGAAACCCCTTCAGAAGAAGTTGCCGAAGAAGAAGTTCCCATAGAGGAGACCCTTACAGTAGAATTGGCCGATGAAGAAATTCCCATTGAAGAAACCTCTTCAGAAGAAGTGACAAAAGAAGAAGTTCCCATAGAGGAGACCCTTACAGTGGAATTGGCCGATGAAGAAGTACCCATAGAAGAGACCCCTTCAGAGGAAGTGGCTGAAGAAGAAGCACCCATTGAAGAAACCCCTTCAGAGGAAGTGTCTGAAGAAGAAGTTCCCATAGAGGAGACCCCTTCAGAGGAAGTGGCTGCGGAGGAAGAGTCACCCAAGGAAGCTTCAGAAGAGGGGATCTTTACCCTGGATGACCAGACTGGAGAGATTGATGTGGATGCCTCTGAGGATGCACTATTGAAACCTGATGCCAAAGAACCTCCCGAAGAGCCTCCGTTTGTAATTGAAGAGCAGAAGAAACAGGAGCAATCCGCTGAAACCAGCCAGGCACGCCTGGAGGCAGCAGCGGCAGCAGCATCCGTACAAGAGGAAAAGGAATCAGAATCATCTGCAGAGGCTTCTGCCTTTGTCTATGGAACCGGGGAGAGGGAAATAAGGAGAGCCTGGCCCTGGATAGTTGGAGCAGCAGCCTTTTTAATTATTCTGCTGGTGGCTGCCTGGTTCTTTTTCCCTGATAAGGTCAACCGAATTTTAACCAGACAAACACCGGAAACAACAACTGTGGAAGAACCTGCCCGTGACGATGTAGCCAGCCCTGGACAGGAGATAGCAACCGGCACCGAAGATCAGGGGGAAATCACTCAGGAATCAGTTACTCCCGGGGATGAACCAGAGGAGATTACTGAACAGGAAACAGAAGCTGTTACTGATACTCCCGCTGGGAAAACCCCGCAGGAAACAGAAGTTGAAACTGCTCCTGAAACAGAAACTCCACCTGCCAGCCAGACCAGGAAATACTACATTGTAGCAGGCATGTTTTCCAGTAAAGCAAATGCTGAGTCTTATGTAAATACTCTTAAATCAAAAGGTTATGGTGCTGAACTGTTTGGCAGGAAAAACAACCTTCATGCAGTTTCTTTCAGTTCTCATGAATCAAAAGCGGCAGCCATTGAGGAAATGAACCGCATCCGGGAACAATATGACCAGAAAGCATGGTTACTCTACTACTAAGACCAGGCTTGCATGATCATCGAATCCATTAAAAAATATAACTGGGAAGGGAAAAAAGCCTTGATCGTAGAGGATGATCCCACTGCTGCATTTCTGCTGTCGGAGATCCTCCAACATACAAGGATTGAGGTGTTAGCAGTAACCTCAGGCCTTGACGCCGTGGAAAAATGCCGGGAAGATCCTGATATTGATGTTGTGTTACTGGATTTACAAATCCCCGGGATTTCAGGCTTTGAGGCTGCAACCCTGATCAAACAGGTACGCGAGGACCTTCCCATCATTGCTCAATCCGCATATGCACTCATCGAGGAAAAAGAACGAGCTATTGAGGCAGGATGCGATGCTCATATTTCAAAACCCATCAATACATTTGACCTGCTGGCGGCCATTAATCATTTTCTGGATTGCGGCAATCTTCCCTTCCTGTAGCCTAATTCCCCGGATGTTGACATCCTCCCTTCCCTGAAGGAAAGGGATTCCTCAGGCTTCTACGAAGCCTTGGACAGTACTTCCTCGCGGTTTCTTGCAGGTTCCTGCTGCCGACCGCCAACGCGGTTCGCTTGACAGGCCATCCCCGTCTGCCCGACGGTTAATATATTCCTGGCTGCATTTATATCTGCATTTTCTTCATGACCGCAGGCCAGACATTTGAAAACAGCCTGTAACGGCCTGTTCTCTTTTGACGTATGACCACAACATGAACAGGTCTGTGATGTATACAGGTAATCGACATCAACCAGCATTCCGCCTTTCCAGGAAAGCTTGTATTCAAGCTGCATTAGAAAGCGGGCCGAACCACAAAACCGGGTCAGCTTATTCTCAATTTCAGTATTGGTCTTTATTCTGAATTTGAATGCTTTTTGTATCTTTGGCATTATACTTAAATATACAAAAAACAATCGAATTATGCAAGATTTACGAACAAAAAGACATGTCGTTCATTCACTGCACCTGCATTTGGTCTTTATTACGAAATACAGAAAAAAGATTTTTACGGAGAAGATGTATGAAAGGTTAAATTACTATTTTGAAAGGGTGTGTAATGATTTCTCCTGCAAACTCGTTGAAACCAACGGGCAGAAAGACCATGTGCACCTTCTGGTTGAACCTCTGCCACACACAACACCATCAAAACTTGTCAACAGTTTAAAAGGGGTCTCATCCAGATTTTTAAGAAAGGAATTTCCCGAACTGGAAAAGTACTACTGGAAAGGCGGTTTATGGTCGCCGAGTTATTTTATCGCATCCTGCGGCGGAGCACCTCTGGATATTGTAAAAGAATATATTGAAAAACAGTAGTTTTGTCCTTATATCCAGTCCCTGAAGTGAACTGGTTTTACAGACATATTGGATAATCAATCCTGTTTTAGTTTTATTTTAGCCAGGACCGGCTGATGGTCAGAGGCAACAAAATCAAGATTAACCCCCTGTATCTCAACTGGTTCTATATTTGGTGAAAGCAGAAAATAGTCAATCACCGTGGTCAGGCAGATCTCAGGATCATAGGGTACAGCTACCCTCCTGTTGGTTGGAACGGTGGGATCATAAAACCAGGTCCAGTCCCACGGCAGATAATCAGCCTCAATGGTTGATAATTGAATGGTATCGAATATATTCTTTTCGAATTGAGGCTTGAATCCTGCAGGAGTCTGGTTCCAGTCACCTCCCACGATGATATAGTTTCCCTTCTCAAATTCAGCAGTCAGGAATCCATGAAGATAATCCATCTGTCCTTTTCTGAGTGTACCGTCATCATAGGCTGAATTGTGGGTGTTCACCACCATTAATTGCCTGCCATTGGCAAGTGGATAAGAGTTTACCAGGAAGCATCGGTCAAGCATAAATGTGCCTTTGGGCCAGGCATAATTACCGGGGAAAGAATGACGGATACTCGATAATGGCTCTGTCCTGCCCAGCGTGGCTATTCCTGACAGAACCCTGCCGTAGGGTGAAGTCACCGGCACGGGTACACAGAATACATCGTAATTTTTACCAAAGGCAGTATGGCAATCTTCCATCCTGTTTTTCAGGGCATCAATTTCATTGATCCGGTAGCTTCTCTTAGATTTCACATCCACTTCCTGAAACAGGAAAAAGTCGCATGAATCAAGCGTAGCAGTATATTCCAGAATATGATGCAGGTTGGCCTTAACGTTTTCCACCCTGCTCCGTACCTGTTTGCCACCGTCATAAAAGAAATCCATTTCATGGCCCAGTCCGCAATACCCGATATTCCAGATCATCAGGTCAAAAATACTGTCGGTAAGCACCGGTGTGTCCGGTTGCTCAGACATGATAATCCTGTCTTCAGGCCTGTAATCGGTAATGGTTCCATAAAGCACAAACATGGCGAACAGGATAACCAGGGCCAATACCAGGTACAGGGGATATTTAAGATATTTCATGTGTCTGGATTTATTTCAGGGATAAATTAAATTGCCTTGTGCAACCAATGACAATCAGGTACTGGGCGGTAATATATGAACTCATACTGGCAATGCGTCCCAGTTCAAAGGGTTGTGCAAACTTGTTAATGGCGAGAATTGAATCTGACAAGATAAAAATGATGGCCCCGGCGAGGACGAGTAAAAAACTTTGCCTGTTTACTTTCTTTTCCCGGTTGATGGCTGCCAGAAGCATGGTCAGGATAATAACGGTATAGACCGTAACAGGCAGCTTCATGTCCCCGAGTCCGTCAGAGAGTAACCAGAGCATACCCCAGCCATACAGAATTACCGGGATAATAAGGTATACCTTTCTGAAGAACAGGATATTTTTTCCAGCAGTAATAAAAAATGCCAGCATATATATCAGCTGGGCAATCAGAAAGCATCCTACTCCAATCATGAAATAGGACTCCTTGAATTGTGTCAGCTGGAGGGTAACATCCCCCAGCCAGGAGAAAATTAATGCCGTTATGATCAGGCTGTGGAACCTGTTTCCTTGTCCCCGGATAAATCTCAGGTATAACCAGATCAGCAATGGGATGATCAGTGATTTAACTGCTATTCCAGTCCAGACGGCCCCGATGGTTTCCAGGGCTATAAATGCAATACCGGTGGCAAAATAAAGGGTGGAATGAGTACGGAAGTTCATAAGCGTGGTTTAGGGATGTGGCTATTTAGTCTTAAAATTATAATTAAAAATAATGCTTATATTGGATCAACCAAAAAAACCTGGATATCTGATGAAAAGGGTAGTCCTGTTACTCTCCTTTATTTCCATAGTAATCTGCCAACCTGCAGAAGCCCAGAAAAAAGAAAAAGCAAAGAAAGATTCTGTAAAAACCGGCTTTAATTTCGGAGGTGTACCCGTGGTCGCATACGACCAGGATGTCGGCTTCAAATACGGGATCGTACTCAACCTTTATCATTACGGGGATGGGGTCCGATACCCCTTGTATGACCATTCTTTGTACCTGGAGTGGTCCCGGACCATCAAGGGAAGCGGGATCAACCAGCTGATCTGGGATACAGACAAGCTGATCAGGAACGTCAGGACCACCTTTGAAGCCAGTTACCTGACCGAACAGACCCTGGATTTTTATGGATTCAACGGGTATAAGGCTTATTTCAATTACCCCTTGATGAATAAGGATGATGCCGGGTTCCTTACTACCGGATTCTACCGAATGGACAGGAAAATGTTGAGGCTCAGGGCAGATTTTGTCGGGAATATTATAAAGGACAGGCTGAACTGGTTTGCGGGATTGGAATATTACAACAACAAGGTGGGAGCTGTCGATAAGGAAAAACTCGGTATGCCTGATGCTACCACACTTTATGAATATTATACCAAGGAATGGAATATTATTCCGCTGGACCAGGCAGGCGGGGGACAGCAGACCTTGCTGAAGATCGGGGCTATTTATGATACAAGGGACAATGAACCCAATCCCATGAAGGGTATCTGGACGGAAGCCATGTTGCTTTTTGCTCCAAAGGGACTGGGTGACAAGGATTATGGATATACACGCCTGGCTCTGACCCACCGGCAGTATTTCACCATTATCCCACGTGATCTGAATTTTGCCTATCGCCTGAGTTACCAGGCCAAGCTTGGCGGAACCATGCCTTTCTATATGCTGCCGTTCGTGTTTAACAGTCCCCCCTGGGACACCAAAAACGGATTGGGTGGCGCAAAAAACATCCGTGGTGTCATGAGGAACCGTGTGGTGGGAGATGATTTCTTTTATGGCAATCTTGAACTCCGCTGGAAATTTATCCACTTCCAGTTTCTGAAACAAAATGTCTACCTGGCCCTGGCCGGGTTTCTTGACGGCGGACTCGTAACCGATGATTATGACATCGACTTATCAGATGTACCGCAGGAATGGATGTATTTGTTCCCTGACCGGAGTGAAAGCCTGCACATGGGTACAGGGGCGGGTTTCCATTTTGCCATGAACCAGAACTTCATCATTACAGTAGACTACGGCTTTCCACTGAATGAACAGGATGGTCCGAAGGGAGCCCTGTATATCAACCTGAATTTTCTGTTTTAAAGTACAGCCCGGTTCCTCAGCTCTGGCAGATCTACAACATGGACCGCCATCTGATGGGCTACCTGGCCATACCGGAATCTCTGGCTGCTTCTATAAAGTCATCCCTTCCGATGATACTGGACTCTTTCAATTCATTGAAGATCCTTTTGCCCTCTTTTGAATGGCCCAATTCGTAATGAATGGACATCAGGTATAAATAGAGGGTCCCGAAAATGGGCGAATAGTTATCATACTCGGCTTCCATAATGTCCTCGAACACCTGCAGGGAAGCCGAAAGTCTTCCTATCTCGTACAGGATGAATCCCTCCGTGATAAGATCGTTCATTTCCTCATCAAGCAGGATATATTTCACTGAAACGCAAGCATCTTCACATTTCTCGAGCAGGTCTATGTATTTCACCTCATCCGGGATGGCCGGAAAGACAAGGCTGAATTCCAGTACCTCTCCAATGGATTTAAACCGGTACTCATCCGGACAGGCAGGGATCCCATCCATGGAGGTCATCTTCCATTCCTCGGTTCCCAGTGAATTGAGCAAGAAGGTTTCCCCGTCAATGCAGAAACTGCCTGAGATCCGTTGATTCTTTACGCTGACATTAATCACCGTCTGGTCCTCCCATTTCTCTACACTTGATATTTCAAGGGTAGGATGACTGGTAAGGGAGAAACTGGGTTTATCAAAGATCTGCGCCATCAACTGGACTTGAAATCCAGCCATAATCAAGAATAGTGTTAAAATGGTTTTCATCTTATTCATCTATTTAAAAAAAACCGCAACATGTATGCTTGCTGCGGTTCTTAAAACAAATATTGTTCCAGTCTTATCAGTTGGAAGCAATACTGAAATTCAGTCCAACTCCAACGATCCAATTTGATCTTTCATAACTTTCCTTAATGGGGACCATCAGACCTGATTGGGCGAAGTCATGAGAAAAGTTTCTGTCATACTGGTCGTACTTAACAAACTGTCCTCCAAGGTTGAGTTGCATATAGGGCAGGATATCCCAGCCCAGGCCAATACTCCATCCATTCTTGGTTGATAGTGTGTGGTTCAGGTCTGTCTGATACTCATCCGTAGCACCAACACTGGTCATGATCCATCCTGCACTGAGCAGGAATTTTTCGGTGAGATAATATTCAGCACCGATACCTAATTCCCAGGAATTGGATGACAGGAGTTCTTCCCGGCCAGCCCAGTCGGCACTTTTATCAAAGAAATAATGAAATACTGTAGAGATCAGCAGGGGATCAATCGGTCTCAGGGTTGCTCCTATAGAGAGCATTGCCGGCATATCCAGGCGTGATTTCTCACCATCTGGAAACATGGTGATATAATCGCCGGTTTCAGGATCAATGCCCGTGATGACGTCCTTGGTGGTTTTATTCGTTAACTCAAGTTTGGTTGTGTGTTCATATTTGATGGCGATATTCAACATATCGTTAGGCTGTATATTTACGCTGATGATGGGTGTGAATCCGCGGCCGGTTTTTTCGACATCTGCTTCCTGGTCCCCCAGCATTTGACTTGTCACTGCGGCCTCAGCAGATTGCTGTGTGAAACCTGCAGATGCTCCCTGGAAGGTTAACTGCGCCTGTGCATTGGTCATTCCATCCTGATACAGGCCAAGTAAGGTGAGGGTCCCAATAAGCAAAGGATCACTAAGTGCGACATCCCCAAATCCGCCATCAATAGCAGGTTGTAAAGCAGCTGCCATGGCATCCATGCCCACTGCGTACTGGGTGAGTTGCTGGGAAATGTTGGAAAATACTGTGGGTGCAGGGATCCAAGTCCCCTCCACCTCCAGCTCTATATCTTTAATATGCCCCTTATAGGTTTCCTTGGCAGTGACATAGCGGCCGCCGAGAGCCACTGAGATCATATCGTTGATGGCGTAAGAAATATTGGCCTGGTAACCGAAAAATACGGAAGTACCTTCAAAATAGGCATTCATCCGGTATGCTGTAACATTTTGGCCCTGGCCTGCCAGTGCAGGAACAAGATCGGAAACAGGATATTCAAAGGATGGCAAACCCCGGCTGTACTGGGCTTCACCACCACCACCAATGGGATTGAAACCTGCTGAAAAAGCCCATTTTCCGGTTTTGTAAACAGCATAGACACCAGGAAAAATCGGGGCTGATGCCTCACCAGGATATACCCCGTCATTCAGGTACTGGTAATTGCTGGTAATGGTCCGGGTCTCTCCTATGGTCTGGTTATTGATCGAAAAGTGAAATCCATCGGCCAGCTTGGTCAGTCCGGCTGGATTGTAATAAACTGCATCGATACCGAGGGTGGCATCACGACAGCCCATCCTGGTATACATTGCACTTTGGTTGGTATTATGCAGAATACCTCCCGCAAACATGCTGCCTGTCAGTAAAAAGGCTGCCATCGCGGTAAAAAGGGATCTTCTCATGATTTGATTGGGTTTAGTTCAATGCTTCGAATTTAGAAGATTTATTTAAAAATAAGGTAGGATTTACTGTATGAGCTAAAAGGTATGATCAATACAAAATGATGAAAGCCGCATCTGGTAAGGCATACAGTAATCCGCCCCGGCCTGGCGCGTCAGATTGATTAGAACCGATATAAATAAGGAGGGATTATTTGGTGAATTGCCCGTTGACGGCTTCAACCTGATAATTTTTATTGACGACCAGGTCTGCAAGAGATTTAAGGGAGACAACATTCTGATGTTCCTGTTCCAGTACCTGTGACCGGTACTCATTCATTGGCTCCTTCCCCCGGATGATCTGGGTCATTTTGGTCTCATGGTAGGTCAGGTCGATAAAAACACGCATGTCAACATGGTCTGTCTTGATGGCATACAAGCCATCCACGACAAGCATGTCAACCTTTTTAAAATCTGTGATGAGTTTGTCGATCTGTTCGGGGATAATATCAATACAAGGCATCATGGCCTCACGGCCTTCCTTGAATTCACGTATGTTCTGGTGGATCAGGTTCCAGTCATATTCATCGATACCTATGCTTTCGATTCCATGCGTTTTCCTCCATTCGTTACGGAGCAGGGGTGGTACAATGTAGTAATTGTCCGTATGTAATACTTTTACCCTGATCTGGTCATACTTCAGTAATTTGGCCAGGGAATGGGACAGTTCTGATTTGCCTGCTCCGGATTCCCCTGAAATGGCCACGATATATTTATAACCTTTGGGTTTGGATTCGAGATCCTTCACCATGTACACCTTTATATCAGCGGCTGCTTTTTTATGTGTCTCCTCAATTAACAGAATATCACCTAGCATAACACTCACTTTTCTGACATCTAGTAATCCACTTCAAATTTATCACCAGGGACAATCCCATGTACTCTTCCTGCAATCTCAATTTCAACCGATTGATCATCAGAAGCATCCACTTTGATCGCAATCATTTCACGAAAGATTTCAAAGGTGTAATATTTTTTTCTAAATGCAAAATTGAAAGTGATTTTTTTCCATCCGGCAGGCAATGAGGGATTCACAAATAGTTTTTCTTTATTGAATCGAATCCCGGCAATGGACTGAATGACAAACAGCAGGGTGGATCCCATCACCCCGGCATGGATTCCTTCAGCTGTTGTACCACCCTGTATATCAACATAATCACTCGACAATGCCTCCATATATAATGTCCAGGCAATATCGCCTATGCCAAGCTCATTGGCGAGGTATGCATGTACGATCCTACTCAGTGTTGATCCATGCGAAGTACGCTGAAAATAATAATCAAAATTGGGCAGCAGGGTAGCCTTTTCTGCCTGGTATCCCATGCCGGAGAGCAAGGATGATACCTCATCTGCACCAAGATTATACCAGGTCATAAGTGTATCTGCCTGCTTGGCTACTTTGTAGTCGTCGGGGGACTTCCCCTCGGCCTTCAGTATCCTGTCCATCCTGTAAATACTTCCGTACTCTTCACGATAATGATCCCAGTCCAGTTCCTGCAATCCAAAATAACCATCAAACTGGGCAATGATCCCCTCTTCAGAAATATGTAAGGCCAGCTTATTTTTAATATCCTTCCACAGGTCAATTTCCTCCCCGGTCAATTTGATCTTATTTAGCAGGGGACTGATCTCCTTCTCCGGAACGGTATCCAGGTATCCTGTTACTTTTCCAAAAATCCAGGCCACCATAAGGTTGGTGTAGGCATTGTCTTTAATTCCCCCTTCATCAGATCCCGGCAGATGCTCATGGAACTCATCAGGCCCCATCACCTTCCTGATGGAATACTTCCCGGATGCCTCATCCCATTCAGCTTTGCTTGCCCAGAACCGGCATATCTCAAGGAGCATTTCCCCGCCCTCGGAGGACATGAATGCTTCATCAAGCGTGATCCAGTAATAGTTCCAGATATTAAAGGCAATTGCCAGGGAGACGTGTCGCTGCAGGGAGCTGTAATCATCTCCCCATTCCCCGGACACAGGGTTCAGGTGGACGATCTGTGTTTCTTCCCGGCCATCGCTGCCACTTTGCCAGGGGTACATGGCACCCGCAAAGCCATATTCTTTTGCATATTTCCTTGCCTCATCAATTCTCCGGTAGCGATACATCAGAACCGACTTCACTATTTCCGGAAAATGAAGGGCATAAAAATTAAGGATGTACAGTTCATCCCAGAAGATATGTCCCCTGTAAGCTTCACCGTGCAATCCCCTTGCCGGGATACCGGCATCAATTTTTTCATTGTGCTTGGAGGCCGTAACCATCAAGTGATAGGTATGCATCCTCAGCAATTTCTGTGCAAACCGGTCCCCGCTCACCTGTATATCCGCCTCTTTCCATATCTCTTTCCATTTCCCTGCACTCCCAAGCTGCACCTGACGAAAACTTTCGATTTGATTTGCCTGTTCCCGGGCCGTCTGCAAAGTCATTCCGGGCCCTGTTTCCCTGGAGGTATAGATGTTAACCAGCCTTTCAATGCTTAGTATCTGTCCCTGTCCGAGCTCCACTGTAGTTTCAGTATCCACTTTGCATGGTGAAATGTTGTGATGCAGATCAGGTTCCTGTTCAACCTGATCAACAAGGATCCGGATCCGGCATGCAATGCCTATCTCCACGGCAGACTGATTGGTTTTTACCAGCAGGTACTGTGATTGATCATCGCCTCCCTGTTCAACCGGTTCCAGCTGATGCTGGTCGAGCTGCCTGTACCTGGCTACCCCATCATTGATCAGGTCACCATCCAGTCCGGAGCGAACACTGATCTTTCCAGCATAGTTCAGTGGTTGCACATTGTATTGCATGACCGCAACATGCTGATCTTCCATGCTGGCCACCCTGTGTGATGTAATTTTCGTTTGCTTGCCTGAGTTATCCTCAACGATCATCTCCCTGGACAATAATCCGTCGCGGAATGATAAGCACCGCTTGATCTGAAGTACTTTATACCTGTTTGGATCCATCCAGTCCCCTTCCCCGGACCGGAAACTAACCGGGAGCCAGTTGGGACAATTCACAAAATCTTCATTTTCAATATCCCTGTCAGCCACTTTTGAGACCCTGCGGTTAAACATACCCGCCATATAGGTGCCGGGATAATTGGCCTCCCCTGCGCTGGTTTCTTCCATCGCTCCCCTGGTTCCGAAATAACCGTTCCCGACAGCCAGTAATGCTTCCCTGGATTTTTCCTTCTCCGGGTCATAGTCATGGTATACAATGGACCACCTGTCTTCCTCCAGTCCGGTTTCAAACCAACTGTCAATGCCCTCTATCCCGCCAAGATCTGCCATATCTTCTACCACGATATCCGCACCATTGATCAACAGTTCATGGCTATTCTCCTCCCTGGCTACACCCAGGACCAGGCCAAAATTGCCTTTTCGTCCAGCCTGCACACCGCTGACAGCATCCTCAACGACCACTGATTCATCATACTCCACTCCCAGGTTATCACATGCGGTAGTAAAAATATCCGGCTCCGGCTTGCCCTGGAGTCCAAATTCAACCGATACCACTCCGTCCACCCGGGTTTCAAAAAGTTCCAGCAGTCCGGCTGCCTCAAGTACAGGCTTACAATTTTTACTTGAGGAAGCAACACCGATACGGATTCCTTCCTTTTTCAATTGGTGAATCAGGTCTACTGTGGAATCATACATCTTAACACCGTCTCTGTCCAATATCTCATTAAATACCAGGTTTTTCCTGTTGCCCAGGCCACACGCTGTCTCTGCCTCTGGCAAATCTGAGGGATCGCCAAAAGGGATATCAATACTCCGTGATTCCAGGAAAGAAGCTACCCCTTTGTATCGTGGTTTTCCATCTACATAGGGCAGGTAATCCTTTACATGGCTGAATTCACGAAAAGGTTCACCATAATTTTCTTCACGAAACTTCAGGTAGGTGTCAAACATTTCTTTCCAGGCGGAAGAGTGTACAAGGGCGGTCTGGGTGATCACGCCATCCAGGTCAAATATGACTGCAGTGAAACGATGTTTGGCCATTAATGATAGTGTTTGATTTTGATTATCGGATGAATAGAATTAACTTGAACATATCTCAAAAATAGGAAAATTAATGACTGGACAATCCAGGTAATCAATAGCCTTTCCAAAAAATATGAGCAAACTTGTCATTATAGCACACGAACTTCCCTATATTCTTGAGTGGACTGACGATCAACATTATGCAGTTATCTCCAAATCTCACATTTTTGGTAGCGGCCTCGATGAATTTTATAAACAACAAAAATGTATTTGGTTTGGCAGGCCACGGATGAACAAGGGGGATGTATCACGCACTGAACGCGACCGGCTGGAAAAGGAGTTCCATAAAAACAATTGTTATCCGGTTTATACTTCGAAAAAAGAGCATGACAAATTCCTGGATGGGTTCAGTATACTGACCATCTGGCCCCTTTTTCACTATTTTACAGAGAATACGGTTTACAAAGAAGAATACTGGGATTCCTATGTAAACATCAATAAGAAATATGCAGACGAGATAATGCCATTACTGGACATTGGAGATAAGGTCTGGATCCATGATTACCACCTGATGCTTTTACCCCAGATGATCAGGGAAAAATTTCCCTGGGTCTCCATCGGATTTTTCCTCCATATTCCTTTTCCCTCGTATGAGATCTTCCGACTCCTTCCCTGGCGCAGGGAGATACTGGAAGGACTTCTGGGATCAGACCTCGTCGGCTTTCATACCTATGACTATGAACGGCATTTCATGAGTTGTGTGAGGCGCTTGCTGGGATACGATACCGTATTCAACCGGATACATCTGGAAGAAAGGATCGTAAGGGTGGATTTCTTCCCGATTGGCATTGACTTTGACAAGTTTGCCCTCGGGGCCAAAGAAATTTGCGATGTTAAAAAAGCCACAGGTTTCACCAAAGACCTGGTCAACCAGCAGCTGCTCGGGCATGAAAAAAAGCTCATCCTTTCCATTGACAGGCTGGATTACACCAAAGGGATCAAAGTTAGACTCAGGGCTTTTGAACATTTCCTCAAATCCAATCCGGAATACCATGAGAAAGTGAGTTTCCTCTTTTTTGTAATACCTTCAAGAGAATCAGCTGATTTATATAAAAACCTGAAGAAGGATATGGATGAACTGGTTGGCCGGATCAATTCTACCTATGGTTCCCTGAACTGGATGCCTGTCTGGTACTTTTACCGTCCACTGAGTCTCAAAGAACGGATTGAACTGTATTGTCAGTCAGATATCGCCCTGATTACTCCCATCAGGGACGGGATGAACCTGATCGCAAAAGAATTCCTGGCAACAAGGTCTGACAAGGGCGGTGTGTTGATCATCAGTGAAACGGCCGGGGCTTCCAAAGAACTGGTCGATGCCATCATTGTTAATCCGAACAACCAGCTGGAGATCAGTGAGGCCATCCGGTATTCCCTGGAAATGCCGGAAGAAACACAAATAAGTAAGAACAAGTCACTCACGCAGCGATTGCGCAGTTATAATATTGGCACCTGGGCAGATCAATTTATTAAAAGCCTGGATGAGGTTAAAAAGATCCAGGAGATCAAACTGGCCAAGAAGATCACACACCAGCTTGTTAAGGAGATAAGTGAATCATACGGGAAGGCCTCAAGGCGCATCCTTTTCCTGGATTATGACGGAACCCTGATGGGATTCGATAAGGACCCCCAGAAAGTCCATCCCGACAAAGAATTATATGATATCCTCAAAAAGATATCCCTGAAGAAACAGAACAGGCTTGTGATCATATCAGGGCGCGATAAGGAAACCCTTGGGAGATGGTTCCCGCCGGATTGGAACCTGGATATTGTAGCAGAACATGGTGTATGGACCCGGGAACCCGGTAGCGAATTCAGCATGATAGAACAAATTGACAGTGACTGGATGGAGATCATCCGCCCCATACTGGAATTTAATGTTATCCGTACCCCACGATCATTTATCGAGACAAAGAATTACTCCCTTGTATGGCATTACCGGAATGCAGACCCCGACCTTGGGGAGCAACGTTCATGGGAACTCAAAGACGAACTGAAGGGGCTTGTCACCAACCTTAACCTGGAAATCATGGACGGTGACAAGGTGATCGAGATTAAAAACTCCGGTATCAATAAGGGAAGGGCTGCCAATATCAAGATCGGTGAGACAAACTATGATTTCATCCTTGCCATTGGGGATGACTGGACCGATGAATATACTTTCGATGCACTACCTGATGAGGCATATACCATTAAAGTGGGGACCAAAACAACCAAGGCGAGTTATTATGTGGAAGGCGTTCAGGATGTCAGAAGCATTTTAAAAGAGCTCGCACAAACAGCTAAATCCCGGGATTAATATGAAACATGGCCGGCTTCAGAAAAGATATTCAATATTATAAATTCTGTGCCTACGGATTCCTGAAGAATCTCCGCTTCTTTGAACCATTTCTTATCCTTTTTTTTCTGGAAAGGGACCTCTCATACCTGCAGATCGGTTCAATCTATACCATCAGGGAAATTACGAGGAATATTTTTGAAATTCCGGCGGGACTCGCGGCTGACGTTCTTGGCCGGCGCAGGACCATGATCACTTCGTTCAGCCTGTACATTGTTTCTTTCCTGATTTACTCGATGAGCAAGCATTACGGAATGCTCGCAGCAGCAACCATTGTCTTCGCCCTCGGAGATGCTTTCCGGACGGGTACCCACAAGGCCATGATCTTTGATTACCTTGACCGGCGTGGCTGGACCGGCCACAAGGTAAGCTACTATGGCCACACCCGTTCCTGGTCCCAGGCAGGATCTGCAGTATCTGCCTTACTGGCAGCGGCACTTGTCTTTTACTCAGGTCAGATCAGCCTTGTATTTCTTTATTCTGTTATC
>DAOWJB010000175.1 GCA_030640625.1 Bacteroides sp. | reverse complement strand
CACCCAGTTCTGCTTCCTGCCAGGCCATTTGCCGGGCATTAGGTCTGGGTGTTGGATGCTCCACGATGGGAATGAAAATGCAATAGGATTCATCACCTTTTTTTACTGCCAGGCTGAGCACCCTTGGTTCCCCCTCCTCAACATAAATACACGGACGTTCCAGGCGGTCAGGCATCAGCAGGCTTCCGTCCTGCATATGGATTTCTTTTGGAGTCAATACATATTCTGTCGCTTTTTTCCAGTTGATGCCATCCTGCGAACTGACCATCCCGATGAAGGAATGTGCATGAAATACACCGTAAAAGTATTCTCTCGCAGCATCATACCAGAGGGACATATCTTCTGTGTCAAGATAATCGATCACCGGTTTGGATTGCATTTCAAAAGGGCCTGTCGGGAAATCGGAAATGGCTATGGCCTGATTCCGTATAAACCGGGTTTCGTTGGGCTTGTCACCCTTGACAATCAGGTAATACTTTCCATCCCTGCCACGGTCGATGGCTGGATTGACCGTCAGTGTGGTAATGGGTCCGGATGGCTCTATCAGCGGCTGGTCCATTCGTTCCCAGGGCCCGGAGAGCGAATTGGACACAGCCACGCCGGTGCGCTGATTGGGACGCAGGATTTTCCAGTTGGGGTGATCATAGCCTGTATGTGCCGTTTCGATGAGTTCCTCTTCGGTATAATCAGTATCCCCAAGGTTGGTGGAACAATAGTACAGATAATACTTTCCATCAAAACTTTTGATCTTCGGATTATGCACAGTGATGGCATCCCAATAGCCTTTTCCCCTGCCTTCCAATACGGTTTCTTTGTACGTCCAGGGACCCGATGGGGAATCGGAAACAGCATGAGCAATTTCCGAATGGGTCAACCAACCGTAGAAACTGTATTCCCTTTTCCAGCGCGAATAAAAGAGGTGGTATTTCCCATCCTTTCCCTTAACAATGGAAGTACACCAGTTATAGTATCCTTCTGTTTTGAAGATATTGATACCGGATACAGGTTGCATCCGGTCCCTGATAAACAAATCATCCGGCTTTTGAGCACTGGCAAACAGGAAGAAACATGATAATAATGACAAAAAAAGATTTCGAAGCATCTCCTTTGATTAAATTTTATTACGAGAAAGCATTTCTTAATAATTCAAGGCTTTTAGGTACTGCCGTCCGGGGATCTTCATTCCCTTCAAATTCCAGAGAAATATAACCCCGGTAATTCACTTTTTGAAAGATTTCTGCAACCTTTTCATAATCAATCTCCAATGTATACCACTTTCCGCCTCCATAATAGGTTTTGGCCTGAACCAGAAAAGTTTTTGGTGCCAGCAATTCCAGCTGTCTGTATTGATCTTCCAGAAAATTGCCGGTATCTGCGGTAACCTGCAGCCAGGGCGAGTTTATTTCATCCACTATGCGCAGGACACCTTCAGCGGTGCGCCCCAGTCCCCAATGGTTCTCAAGTCCCAGTACAACACCGCATTCTTCGGCTTTTGGCAGGCATTTCTCTATGGAATCGATCACCCATCTGAACCCATCTTCTTCGGAATAACCTTCCGGTACAGGTTCAATTCCCTTATTTTCCATCAATTCGTCAAAGGATTCAATGGTACGCCACCGGCCGGTATTCAATCTCATGGTCGGGATTCCCAGTTTATATGCCAGTTCGATCTGGTGAATGGTCTTTTCCACATTTTCTTTCCGGTAATCCTCTTCGGGTGAAATGAATCCCTGGTGTGTTGAGAATCCCATGAGGTCTAGTCCCGCATGAAAGGCTCTTCGCTTCAGGCTCTGCAAATAACCATTCTCTTCAGAAGTCATCTGGACCAGTAACAGTTCAATACCATCAAATCCCATCCTGGCAGCATCATCAATGCATTTTTCAATTGGAACATCTTCTTTGGGACCATTGAACTGCCAGAACGAATAGCTCGATACTCCGATCCTGTTTTTTCGTTGAATACCAGTGGGGCCTGCCGGAGCCCTGTCAGTTTTTCCTGCACAGGACTGACTCAAAGAAAGTCCAGCAATACCTGCCGAAGCCAGTGCAGTTTTTTTCAAGAATGCTCTTCTGTTATTGCTCATAATTTAAAGTTTAATTTATTTCCAATATTAATCCCTGTCAATTTTAAAGGCCCAGGCCTCTTTGCATGGCGGATTGGCTATCGCTTTTTCAGGAACATGAATAAGCATTCCATTGCCCGTTTTTTCCCATTCTACCCTGCCGTATCCGAGTAATTCAACCCCGGAACCCTGTTTTGCCTGAATGCTGTTAAGCCATACTTTCAAAGGTAGTGTGGTTTCGTTTTCATCGGGCAGGTAAATAGCATAGACTGTGCCGTCTTCTTTTTTGGTCAGGCAGACTTTTCCATCCTTATAAGGAGCCAGTGCGCGGGTCCCGTATATTGCTTCGCTGTTAACCGTCATCCAGTTACCTATTTCCCTTAACAATATATAGGCTTCATCATGCCACTTTCCGTCAGGACCCGGAGCAAGGTTTAACAAAAGGTTTCCCCCCTTGGCAACGATGTCAACCAGCATATGAATTGCTTTGCGTCCACTCATATACGTTGCATCCGGCACCCATGACCATCCGCCCCCCGCAATTATGCATGACTCCCACGGGAATGGGATAGCCATTTCAGGAACACGGTTTTCCGGTGTAAGGTAATTCTGATTTTTACCGGGGACGGCCCTGTCAACCACAATTAAACCGGGTTGTTTTTCACGTGCTTTTCGTGCTATTTCATCCATTCGGATGTCCTGGTTTACAATTCTGTGTTTTATAAAACCGCTGGATGAATTCTTCCGGGATTTTTGATAAAAATCCCGGATCTCTTCTGGATCCTGTTTAGCAACCCAGCCGCCATCAAGCCATAAAATATCAATCTTTCCGTAATCGGTCATCAATTCCATGATCTGGTTATGTGTAAACTGAACAAAATTTTCCCAGCGCTCAGGATAGGCTTCAGGGTCATAATTCACATTGCGGTCCTGGGGCGGAAAATACGGATCCCAGTAATGCTCGCTATGCCAGTCCGGCTTTGAAAAATATGCCCCTGCCCACATGCCTTCATCCCGGAATGCATCGAATATTTCTTTGGCAATATTCGCCTTCTCATTTGTTTGAAAGGGACAGTCTTTGCCGGTAACCTTATAATCGGTTTCTTTTGTGTCAAACATGCAGAAGCCGTCATGGTGCTTGGTTGTGAACACAACATATTTCATTCCTGCAGATTTTGCGGCTTTTGCCCATTTTCCGGGATCAAATTCTACCGGATTAAAAGTGGTGATAAGATTCTCATATTCTTTTTTATACTCGTAGTAGTCCCCCGGATTGGCCCCGGATCTCCGTGCACACCATCCATAATCTTCGGGACATAAGGACCAGGACTCAACGATGCCCCACTGGCTGTAAGCTCCCCAATGCATTAGCAGTCCAAACTTCAAATCCTGCCAATTCTCCAGTTTAATGCGTACCAGACTATCCTTTTCGGGATAATAGGTATGGTTGTGGTCGTGTATAACTTGTGCATTTAAATTACCAGCCATAAACATTAAGCAAAAAGAAATTAAGATTTGCGATTTGAAATGATGATTTTTCATTTTGAGTAATGTTTTAATTGATATAATCTTCACCGTCAAGACTTTTTTTACAGGATTCCTGCCATATCTTAAGTTCAAGGATCAATTCCTGGACTATCTCCGGTTTCTGTTCAGCAAGATTGTTCTTTTCTTCGGGATCATTAATCAGGTCGAAAAGCATAAAGGATTCCCCGCCGTCAGTGCTGATAATCTTGTATTGATTACCGGTCAAGGCAATTTGCTTCCCGGACTGGAAAGTAATCGGGACCTGCCTTTCAACAATCCTTCCTTCAATCAGCGGCAGCAAGCTTATTCCATCTTTGGGTTCAGGCTGTTGAACGGGTTTGAGGCCTAAGACCTCCATTATGGTAGGATAATAATCAGATGTAACGCAGGGATACTCAGAAACTCTTCCAGGTTTGATTTCAGCGGGCCATTCAAGGATAGCCGGTACCCGTAGGCCGCCTTCAAACAGATCGCGCTTTCGTCCGCGAAAGTTCCCGGCCGAACCTTTTCCATGCGATCTGCCGGCATCAACAGTTCCTTCCGGCCCGTTGTCAGAACAAAACCATAACATGGTATTTTCTGCTATTCCCAGTTCCCTGAGGGTTTTTCTCAAGCGTCCGATTTGGTCATCCATCGCCGAGATACACCCGAAGTGATTTTGCGAAAACTCATCCATACCGGAATACATGTCCCGGAACTTATTATCAGCCACAACGGGCCAGTGGGGAGCATGAAACCAAATTACTGACAAAAAAGGCTGTTGCTTTTTCACTGCACCCTGAATAAATGAAACGGCCTGATCCATAATCAGCCCGGAATCGTCTCCCTCCAGGTTACCCGCAACCATCTGGCCGGGACCTGTCCAGTAATGCGTATTATACTCTGTAATAGGTTCTCCGGGCTTTACAGGATTCCACCAGCGCTTGTCCGTTCGGTTTTCCGGTTGTTTCATTGGATCATAAGTCGGTGTTTTTGCTTCAGTTGAAAAACAAACATCGAATCCGTTTTCCCATGGCGGGGAATAATGGTCCTTTCCCCGTTCCCCTCCCCGATTGGATTCGCTGAGCGTAGTGGTGAGAGTACCCAGATGCCATTTGCCGAAATGACCGGTCGTATAACCGGCTGGTTTCAGCGCTTCGGCGAGTGTAAGCTCCCCTTCAGGCAGATGACCGGTGTTCGCTCCGAAAATACCATAGCGATATGGATGTCTTCCTGTCAGGCAGCTTCCCCTTGTGGGGGAACATACCGGTGCAGCCGAATAAAAACGATCAAGGCGAAGACCGTTTTTTGACATTTCATCAAGATTCGGGGTTCTCAGGTGCGGGTGCCCGTGAAATCCGGCATCTCCCCAACCCTGGTCATCGCTCATGCAAAGAATGATATTGGGCGTGGGAGATTTGAAATTACAGGATGACAAAATTAATGATGCCGCCACCGTGCATGCCACCTTAATAAAACCTTTTCTGTTCACTCGATAATATTTTAGTTAAACATTAAATTGCGATATATATAATCTTCTGTTTGCCAGGGCAATTAATAATGCTTTGGTTTTTCGTCCATCTCAAATTCCAGTATGCCTCCATTCATGATATCTTCATGATTAACAAAAAGCCCGTCAAATGGCTTCCCATTCATGGTTGCCGACTGGACATAGATGTTCTTGTCAGATACGTTTTTCGCTTTTATTGTAAAAGTATTTCCATTTTCCAGATGCACCAGAACTTCATCCCATAGCGGAGTTCCCAGGTTATACACAGGCTTTCCGGGACAAACCGGATAAAACCCGAGAGACGAAAAGATATACCATGCCGACATCTGCCCGCAGTCTTCGTTATTGATCATTCCATCCGCTTCATTGGTATACATGGTATTTCTTAGTTCGTTTACCAGTTTCTGTGTTTTCCAGGGACTGTTGGTGTAGTTATACAGATAGGGGATGTGATGGCCCGGCTCATCGCCATGCCCGTATTTTCCTATAAATCCGGAAATATCAACATGCTGTTCTCCTTCCATTCTGGTATCATTGGCCAGCAACGCATCCAGTTCATTTTCAAATGCCTCTTTACCACCTTTCAGTTCAACCAGGCGATCCATCTGGTGCGGGACAAAATATTCATACGCCCAGAAGTTACCTGAAATATAATGCGGAAGCAGAGGTTCCCATGAATTCATTTCAAAATCCTCATGCCAGTTGCCCGTGCTGTCCTTCATCCAGAATCTCTTTTTATCTGTCTGGAAGAGTTTTTCAAAGCTGTTTGACCGTTCCAGAAAGTACCCGGCTTCCTCATTATTTCCTACCTTCCTGGCCAGCATACCCACACACCAGTCGTTGAAGGCATACTCCAATGTCCGGGATACAGATTTATCTATTTCTGAAGGGACATAACCATACTGTTCGTAATCTGGAATTCCACAGCTTCCATCACTGCTGCTATGCTTGCAGGTATGCCCTGCATCGATCATCGCCTCGAGTGCTTTCTGTACATCAATTCCTTTCACTCCCTTAACAAGCGCATCCCATATCATCGAGGAAGCGTGGTAACCGATCATACAGGTGTTATCAAACCCGGTAAGTTCCCACATGGGCATATGACCTTTCCCATCATGATAACGGGAGATCAGTGACTTGGCAAAGTCCGCCGATGTTTCCTGATCGATCATTGAGAGTAAGGGATGTGTGGCCCTGAAAGTATCCCACAATGAGAAGGTACTGTAATTACTAAAGCCTTTGGCCTGAAGTTTCTGACCCAGGGCCCAGTATTGACCATCCACATCCATCCAGAGATTGGGGGCAATAAAGTTATGGTAGAGCGCAGTATAAAAAATTGTCTTCTGGTCTTCCGTACCACCCCTTACGATTATCCGTGATAGTTTTTCTTCCCATTTGTATTTTGAATCGGCCAATACCTGATCAAAATCCTTATCCCCGCCCTCTGCGCTCAGGTTCATGTCAGCGCCTTGTGCACTGACACCTGAAATGGCAACTTTCACCTCAATCTTTTCGCCTTTTTCCAGGTTAAAACTAACCCATGCCCTGGCATCTTCAGCGCTGGCTGATGTCTTACCGGGTTCTTTCCTGCCATTCCGGTACACCCCTGATTCATCAAATGGCCGTGAAAATCTGGCGGTAAAATAAGTGGTTCTATCTCCTCCCCAGCCCGTACTATGGGAGTATCCTCTTACAATATCCTTTTCAATGGAAACTTTTGATTCAATGGTCTTTCCAAATATCTTGCTTGTGGGATCAATAATCACGTGCCCTTTTTGCCCCTCTGTAAAAGTGTACCTGTGAAATCCAACCCGTTCAGTTGTGGTCATCTCGGCATCTACACCGTAATCCTCAAGAAATACACGGTAATATCCAGGGCTTGCCTCTTCATTATCATGACTGAACCTTGAGCGAAATCCTTCGTCGGGGTTTTCCCTGGTTCCGGGGACCATTATTACTTCTCCGGTAGTGGCCGTTACCAGTATGTCCCCCAGGTCGGCCCATCCCGTTCCGCTCAGGTGCGTATGGCTGAAACCCAGCAGTGAACTGTCGCTTTGATGATAACCGGAACACCAGTCCCAGCCCTTCACTCCGCCATCCGGACTCAGCTGCACCATGCCAAACGGTACGGTTGCTCCAGGGAAATTATGAACATGCCCGCCGGTCCCGATGAAAGGATCGACATAATCAAGAATTGAAGTTTGCCTGTTGCATCCGATAAGGATCAAAGAAGTTAATCCTAGTGCAAGTAAAACGGGATTCTTTATCAGTCTCATTTTTTCTGTTTATATTATTCCAAGATATTTGATCCCTTCCCAGATCAACCGTACAGAAAAGATCAACAGTAATATTCCAAGTCCCTTCATCACATAGAGGTAGCCTTTACCTTTTAATAAATTGTGTGATTTGCAGGTAAAACAGCTATCGAAATAAATGTACCGACCAGCATCAGGTAGATACTTATTAAAAAAACACCCGCATAAGCGATATTGACCTGCCAGGCACATATAATCTCACCGGGCACCAACCAGAAGCCAGAACATATACGGATGCGGATTCAGCAGATTCGTTATGATCCCTTTTTTCACAGAACCTGCCGTCTGCTTGCTGTGATCCACAGTCTGGTCATACATATGCCGGGTACTATTTTTTACCTGTCAGGCGCGGGGCACTGTACCCCTGATCACGTATTTTATTCAGCAGTTCCTTCAGTTCCCCTGCTTTCTCAGGATTTTCTGTGATCAGGTTTTTCCGCTGGGCAATATCCAGGTTAAGGTCATAAAGCGCCGCGTCGTGCGGGTTCGGTTCGTAATCGTTTGCCTCGTCGAACCATTCCGGTACGCTGGAAATATTTCCGGATTTTGCATCAATCAGTACCCAGTTGTCCATGCGAATTGCATAATGGTTTTCTTTTGTATTGTGTATATGCGATTTACGGATGTCTTCTTCCATTGATGGATTGCGCAGAAGCGGCAACAGATCATGGCTGTCTTCTGCTGAGCTATCCGGAAGTTCATAACCGATGACCGAGGCAATGGTAGCCATAATATCAACCTGGCTGACAAGCTGATCTAAGACAATTCCGGGTTCAATCACACCCGGCCATCTTGCAATAAAGGGAACCCTGTGTCCGCCTTCAAATATATCGCGTTTCAGGCCACGCAACTGTCCCATACTGCGGTGGTCAAAATTACGTATCCGCTCATATGCATATCTTTCAGGGCCGTTGTCGCTGGTGAAAAAAACCAGCGTGTTATCCGCGAAACCGTTTTCTTCGAGTGCTTTAATCACCTGACCTGCGGACCAGTCACTCTGATACACAAAATCTCCGTAGGGCCCTGCCTTTGTTTTGCCTTTGAATTCTTCGGCCGGTAAAATTGGCGCATGAGGCGAGGTCCACGGAAAGTACAGAAAAAACGGCTGATCATTACCTTTCTGTTTGCCAATCCATTCCACCGCTTTCTCAGTCAGGCGGGGCATTACCTGATCCTGTTTCCACCCTTCGGCCATGGGGCCCTGCCGCCCTTCGGGATTGCCTTCTTCAGGTACAGGATCCGGTTGATATGGCATTGTCGGGGAAACCGGAATCCTGTCATTTTCAAACCATGTATAGGGCGGGAAATTCGGGACATCGTCCCCGAAGTAATAATCAAAGCCATGGTCAAGGGGGCCGTCCGGTATGGGTTTGTCCCAAGCAAAATCTTCTGGTGTAAGTGCCTGCCAGTCGGTGATTTCCGTTTTTGAGTCTGCACTCCGGATTGCAGACCAGTCCCACCCCAGGTGCCATTTCCCCACGCATGCAGTTGTGTATCCCTTCTCCTTCAGCATTTCGGGCAGGGTAAGCCGCTCCTTTGCAAAGACAGAGGGCCCGAAGGGGAGGACAATACGGTGGAACTTGCGCCAGTGATACCGGCCGGTCAGGAGCGCATACCTGCTGGGTGTACATATTCCTGATGAGCTGTGCCCGTTCGTAAACCGGATTCCTTCCCGGGCCAGTCTGTCCAGATTAGGTGTTGGTATTTTAGAGCTGGGGTTCTGAATATTCAAATCCCCGTAACCCATATCATCGGCATAAATAATAACAATATTGGGTTTGCTGCCGGAAGTTTTCCTGCTGGTTGGAGTGCACCCCATTGCAAGTACGCAGGCTGCAATACCTGCTGCTTTAAAGAACAATCTCCTGTTCACCGTAGTTTTGTTGATTTTTATCATTGAATTAATTCCAAATATATTGAGTATTTATTACTATGCCCAATTCCCCGGTCTTCCTGCCACGGATGGTTTGGTGAGGTGTACTTACCGCCACCGTATTCACTTTCATAAACATCGCCCCAGATACCCCGGCACTGCCCCCAGCGATCGTTTACCACCACATTGTCTTTTACCGGCGATTCATTATATAGCCAATGAGCAAGTTCTTCACTTTTCCAGAATTTATTTTTGCATTTTCAATTTTAGTCTAAGTGGTAGACTTCTTCCAAATCAGCCCACCATTCACCTTCTTTGGCAAAAGGAACCGGT
>DAOWJB010000051.1 GCA_030640625.1 Bacteroides sp. | reverse complement strand
CTGAAAGTGTCCATTGACTGTTCAGGATGGTGGGCGTATTGGTTAAATCGGTATAACTACCACTTGTTGCAACGGTTGCAAATGTTGGTTTGCCAGTAATTTCATTCCAGGCAGGTACATATCCAATAGGTCGGTAAAGCCCGGCATGGTTACCCCAACTATATGCGGTGTTCCAATTGGTAATTAAATTTGAAGTAATACCATTTGCCACATGCGATGTATTTATCCCATCTGCAATTCCATAACCTGCAAGTGTTGCTGGTTTGCCTGTAATGTTTTCCCAGCTGCCATTGAATAATGTTGGTTTATTCGTTAAATCGTTATAATTGCCACTAAATATATTCCCTGCTGTCTTTGAGAACAAAGCATAAGGCACGCTTAATAATTGGCTTGTGCCAACAATAGTAAAGTTTGTGCCACCCACAGGATCAGTCTCTGTTTTCAAAAAATACGGTCCAAGGGCCCAATTTATGTCTGAAAATGTCCCTGTTAACGGTGTCCCGCCTCCAATTTCAATACTTACAAGCCCATTGGCATTTGTCTGTGGATTTGGATTGTAAGTCTCCTGGTAAATCACTGTCCCGGCAGGGGTTCCTTGCAAAATGCTTATTTTAAGACCCACACTCTGGTTTGTCACTAAAACTCCGCTGGCATCTCTTACAACAGATTGATAACTCATTTTTTGTGGTGACTGAGCAAAAACGTAAATAGTTAATGCAACTGCTACTATAGTTGTAAATATCTTTTTCATAGTATTTTAGTTTTTAATGATTTTAAAGGTTTTTATTTCCTTGTTGCCACTTAGAACTTTCAGAAAATATATTGATGGTGAGAGTCTATCCATTAGTATTTCAGTTTCCTCACTTTCAACTTTTTTGTCCTGAATACGTCTTCCATGCATATCGTACAGCTGAAACCTGAGATTTTCAAAGTCTTGGGTTCCAACAACCAGCTTTACATGCCTACTGGTGGGGTTGGGGAAAACTATGCATTCAAGACCAATTTCCCCGGTGTTTCTCATCGCGGTTACAACAGAGATTTCATAGGGCTGTTGTACTCCCTGGGCTACTGTTCCATTTGTTCCTGAAATTGTATTCCAAAGAATCTGGCCGACGGTGTAACTGACAGATCCACCACTACCTGTGGCATTTCCACCAGTCACAGGAATGGTCTGTTGTGCTTGGACAACTAAAGTCCAAAAACTACACAATAACAAAATACTTAGAATTTTTCTTTCTTTTTTCATACTCTTACTGGTATAAGACATTAATATTAGATTGTTACGTCAATTGCTTAATTATTGATTTAATGCTAACAAAATATGACAATCCTTGATGTATGTTTGATCGAAGTTCTGCTTTTATCCTGGTAAAAAGGTGTAGAACTTATTTACTTGCAATGTATTCAGGAGCACTCCAGGCAGAGGCATTTATCATCCAGTCTTCCAAGGTAGGATCACTTTCAGCCTCAACCATACTAAAGGCTTCATAGCTGAACATCCAGGCTTCAAGCTCCAATGTTTGCTCATGGGTTTCGGGATAACTATTAACAACAGGTGTCGAGACTAGGTCCCCTGATCCCGTCTCGGGAACCAGTTCTTCAAGCATTGCTTCAACAATCATTGATTCAAGAGATTCGTTATCATGCTGAACAGGATCACCTGCTTTCAGGAAAGTCCAGTTAAGGAAACAAAAAGCTGTAACTACTAAAAGATAGAATGAAAACTTAAGGGGGGAGGGAAGGCTTCTGCTGGATCTTGTTGTGGTTTTCATGGTTTGGTTCTCCTGTTTATCAAAATTGTTAATACAAATGTACATCACAAGGAGACTGTGATCTAACAGTTATGTATAGAAGATTGACAGAATTGTAACAAAATCAATACAGTTTGGATGATGCAGATAGCAAAGCAGTGAACAGAAGACCTGGATAATACATCCAAGTAGTAGTGCGGCTGATATGTAACAAGTTACGACTTGTTCATATCTCGGAATTCACTCTTAATAAAAGGAATTATATCTTATTTGCTGGCAATTAATTCAGGAGCACTCCAGGTAGAAGTGTTTATCATCCATTCTTCCAGCGAGGGATCGCTATCAGTCTCAACCATGCAAAAAGCCTCATAATTGAACATCCAGGTTTCAAGCTCCAATGCTTGCTCACTGGTTCCGGTAAAGGTAAAGGTATTGATATCAGATGTCACACTCTGGACCTCTGGTATCTGCACGGGATCCAGTTCTTCAAGCATTGCTGTAACAATTATTGATTCAAATGATTTGGTTTCAGGCTGAACAGGATCACGTACCTTCAGGAGAGTCCAGTTGATGACACCGAAAGCTGTTACTGCCAAAAGATAGAATAAAAACTTAAGGGGGGATGGAAGGTTTCTGTTGGATCTTGTTGTGGTTTTCATGGTTCGGTTCCCCTGTTTATCAAAATTGTTAATACAAATGTACATCAAACTGAGACGCTGATCTAACATCTATGTACAAAAGATTAACAGTATTGTAACAAGATCAGTCCTGAATCCGGAAATATTTATGAAATGCTGGCCTACTCAGTAATTCCGGCCAGTTTCAGCAGGAAGCTGTACTCAAAGGCAACCTCCTTCAGGTATTCGAAACGGCCGGATGCACCTCCATGGCCTGCCTCCATGTTGGTTTTCAGGAGCAGCAAGTTATCATCTGTTTTTATGTCGCGGAGCTTGGCCACCCACTTGACCGGTTCCCAGTACTGAACCTGTGAGTCATGGAGCCCGGTTGTAACCAGCAGGTTCGGATATGCCCGTGCCTCCACGTTATCATAGGGAGAATAACTGAGCATGTATTCATAGCAGTCCTTGTTATCCGGGTTTCCCCACTCATCAAACTCACCTGTGGTCAGGGGGATATCATCATCAAGCATGGTGGTGACCACATCCACAAAGGGTACGGCAGCAACCACGCCATGATACAACTCCGGCTTCAGGTTGATAATGGCGCCCATGAGTAGTCCGCCGGCACTCCCTCCCATGGCATAGAGATGATCCGAACTGGTGTATTTATCTGCTATCAACTGTTTTGCGCAGGCATTGAAATCTGTGAACGTATTTTTCTTGTTGAACATCTTTCCATCCTCATACCACTGCCGCCCATTGATCTGCCCGCCACGAACGTGAGCAATCACAAAAATAAATCCCCGGTCAAGCAGGCTTAACCTTGAGGAAGTAAATGCCGGTTCACGGGTATATCCATAGGAACCATAGCCGTATAGGAGCAGGGGGTTGTTTCCATCCTGCTGCATGCCTTTCCGGTAGACCATGGACATTGGAACCTTTGCTCCATCTTCGGCCATCGCGTAGATCCGCCTGGCCTCATAGTTGGTGGAGTCAAAATCTCCAATGACCTCTTGCTGTTTGAGCAGGGTCTTTTCATGCGACTCCATATGATAATCGAAGGTGGAATTCGGGGTGGTCAGGCTGGAATAGGAATACCTGAGCAACCTGGTATCAAACTGCGGATTGATCGATATCCCGGCTACATATACCTCTTCTCCGAAATCAAGGTAATGTTCCCGGCCGCTCGCCCATTCAATGATCCTTATGTGCAGCAATCCCTCTTTTCTTTCAGATACTACCAGGTAATTATTAAACAATTCAAGATCAGTGAGCAGCACATCCTCCCTGTGGGGGATTATCTCCTTCCAGTTTTCCTTTGAAGTAGCGCTTACAGGAGTTTCCATCAGGCGAAAGTTCTTCGCATCCAGGTTGGTCTGGATATAGAATTTGTCCTTGAAATGACCGACCGAATATTCCAGTTCTCTTTCCCGTTCCTGCAATATTGAAAATTCACCTTCTGGATCATCCGCATCCAGGAACCGGTACTCGTCCGAGAGGGTGCTCCCGGATCCGATCATGATATACCTATCACTTTTGGTTTTATAGACAAAGGTGCTATAGGTTTCGTCCTTCTCATGGTGTACCAGCACATCCTTCTCCACCGGGGTTCCCAGTACATGCCGGAATATTTTATGGCTCCGCAAAGTCTCATCATCCTTCCCGGTGTAAAACACAGTCTTGTTATCATTTGACCAGCAGGCGCTTCCCACAGTAGTTGGAATGGCATCTTTATAGATCTCTCCACTTTCCAGGTTTTTAAAATACAAGGTAAACTTCCTCCGGCTGACTGTATCTACCCCATAGACCAGCAGTTTGTTATCCGGACTAACGGCATATCCACCCAGCTGGAAGAAGGAATGCCCTTTGGCCATCTCGGGCACATTCAGCATGATCTCCTCTTCCGCTTCAAGTTTACCCTTTTTACGGCAGACAAGCGGATATTCCCCCCCTTCTTCAAACCGTGTATAATAGTAATATCCATTATCAAAATAGGGTACACTCTGGTCATCCTGCTTTATCCGGCCAACGATTTCTTTGTACAGGTGCTGCTCAAAATCCTTGGTATCCTTCATCATGGCATCGGTATAGGCATTCTCTGCCTCCAGGTATGTAATGACCTCGGGATCCTCTCGATCCCTGAGCCAATAATAAGGATCAATCCTGGTATGCCCGTGAATGGTAAGTTCCTTTTCAATCTTTTTTGCGACCGGTGCTGTCATAATAGTTCTTTTCTGTGAGTACTGGCAACCGGCTGCGATCCATAATAAAAAGAACAATACCGGTCCCGTACGAGGGACAAAAATAAGATTCTTCATTAGATTTAAAGATAGGTTGAAAATTTTATAAGCTTAAATACCCGCCTCCTCAGGCATGACAATCCAAAGGATTATATACGCAAGCAATCCGGGGAATCCTGCGCTGAAGATCGATACTATCAGGTACAGCAGGCGGACCAGGGCAATGTCCCAGCCAAGCCACTCAGCAAGTCCGGCACAGACACCGGCAATAACCCGGTTATTTGATCGTGTCAGCTTGCTTTTGTCCACTACATCTGGAGGTTAACTTTCTTTTTGGTATAGTTCCGGTATTGAATCAGCAGACCGAGGCAACCAAGGTATTCCTCTATTTCTTCTTCCGTTGACTTACGGGCCAGTACACCCACCCTGATTGTCAGGGATTTAGTCACATCGAATCCGATGCCCAGTGATTCTATGTACCTGTCATTAGCATTATCATATAAAACATCTCCCGATGCCGGGTCGATCAGTACAAAATGGACCGGATAAAGCTTGGCATGGGTACAAAAAGAGAAAATATAATCTTTCTGGCCATAGAAAACAATATTGAATTCGACTGTGTCTTTTGGACTCATGCTGACGCTTTTTGACTGGCTGTATATTTTATAGCCTTTCTGACGGTCCATCATGCAATCCCCTATCTCATGATAATCCACACAATCCTGGGCCATCAAAGACAGAGGGACGATAGCCAGCAGAATGAACAGTAATTGAATTTGGCGGATAATTTTCATGCCTCTAAAAGTTTAATCATTTAATTAGTAACCAGCTTATTGCGTAACTCGATGGTGGTTTTCTTCAGCTTTTCAAACTCCTTCTTGCTCAGGATTGGTTTGCTGCCTCCTCCAATGACCAGTTTTTTTGGCTGGTCATCAGTAGCCTGTTCCGTATCGACAGTGGTAGTCCCGGCAACAATGTTTATGCCGTCATATATTTCTTTTATGGGGTTCATATCCTCAATGACAGCTGCAACATTCGGATCCTGCTCCCGCATGCTTTCCGCAAATACCATCAGGTTATCCAGGGCATATTTCTGGTCGGCCAGATGCTGCATTATGTAATCGGTTTGATCACCGTCTCCAACCATGTTGACCGCCAGGTACAGGCTTTCAATAAATGCCCCGGCAGACAGCATGATGACGGTATTCGGACGGTCATTCCTTTCACAGAAAAACAACATATTGATAAAGGCCTCATTGGAGATATTAAAGAGGGAATCAAGGTATTCTACGTTGGTTCTTGCTTTTTCAATCAACTCATCATTAATGGCACCGGTCACCCTTATTTGCTCAGCCATGGAATGCACAACATCCAGGTAGTCGAGTGTTTCCTCGTGCCGTCCGAAAAGGGCAGCATAGGCAAGATCTGTTATATAGATCCCAAGACCAATGGTTTTCGATTTTGTATCGAGGTAATTATCAATATTGCTAACTGGATTTAACAATCCGACATCAAATGAAAGCTCGGCAACATCAATAACGTCGAGCATTTCGGCCGGGGACGGGGACAGATGATAAACCTGTTTAATGGTTTCAATCCGGTCAACAATTTCTGCAGTCTCACTATCATCAAGCAATCCCGGGGCACGTTTGCCTTTCTGATCTGATTTACATCCGCCCGCCAATATGACAGGAATGATCAGAACCAGGAAACAGAATTTGAACAGTTTACATTGCATAATCAAGGTTTTAACTTATAATCAGTGTATTAACAAATATATTAATCGTTTCAAATATTTCTCCATCAACTTATAAACATATTAATGATTCCCATTGATGTGGACTTCCCTTCTCCTTATGGTGCCGAAAAACTCAATGGTTCTTCTAAGCAGACTGAATTGCAGAGTCAGGTAGAGTACCAGGGTCATGAACCATATCGCAATTATATTGAATATTACAGCTGGCATATATAAGTCTCCCATGCGCTTGACCGAGGCAAAGAAATGTGCCCTCCCATTCTTCATCACCGGGTACATATAGCCGGGTTCCATCTTCCTGATCAACTTATTATCTATTTCCACAACCTTATGGAGATCAACACGGTTCAACACCAGATCAGCCAGGCTTTCATTGTAATAATCCCGCTTGAAGTTGATGATATCAGAGGTGCCAGCATAATGGTCTTTCAGGTCCAAATAAATCTTGTCCTTTTCCTTAACTAGTTTCTCCCGGTTAGCCGATAAGCGGGAACGGTAAGCCCTAAGCCAGCTGATCGTTGAATCTGCCAGTAAGGGTGTAAAGGATTCAATGGTAAATCTCTCCTGTCCAGGGAATGCCTCTGTCAGATAAATGGCATCAAATCCGCTTCTTACGACCCTGAGCTGATCCCGGAGACCATCATCTTCAAGCCGGTAAAGCACCTCTGCATCTTCTATCTGCTGTATCAATGTTGGTACCAGAAACTGTAAGTCGTAGGTCACATTGCTTTCCCTCATCTCTACATCATAAAAGTTCTGCTGGTACTCGTTGTTCACAAACTGGTTTACAGCCAATGCCTCGTATGCCCATCTAGAGGGCATCAGGTCGGCAACAAAGGGGACGCTCTCATAGGAAGCAAATTTATAATGCAGCTTATCAAACTTAACGATCACACCCGCCAGCAGGATCTGTGGCACCAGCAGGAAAGGAACGACTATATAAATGGCTACGACGGACTTGAGTCCGTCCGATATGTTCAATCCAAGAATATTGGCAAAACAGGCAGTAGAAAACAGGATGACCCAGTAGGAAAAGGTCATCCCCTTGATTTCCAGGATGGTATTTCCTATGATAACGAACAAGAACATCTGGACAGCAGAAAGCAGGAAAAGGAAGGCCACCTTTGAGAGCAGGTATGATGTCCGGCTAAGGTGGAGGAAGGACTCCCGGGCAAGGATCTTCCTGTCCTTGATGATCTCCTCGGCACTGATTATGAGCCCGAGGAACAGTGCCACTATCACACTCATAAACAGGTAAGCAGGCAGATTCTCGTTCTGGCTGAAAAGGTAAGCATGGGCATCCGTATCATTCCCGCTGATATACTTGGTAAAATAACCCAGAATGACGACGAGAAGGGGAGCCACCGATAATGAAATGGAAAGGAATTGCCGGTCTGCCAGTTTTGACAGGAAATTTCGCTTGAAAAAAATCAGGTATTGCCTGAACCTGTCCGGGATCTTAAACAGGCTGGTAGGAATATCGGATCTTTCAAATACAAATTCACGCTTTGACTGGATATTCTGGATATATTTCTCGTACCATTCCCTGGGGGAAGTTTTTCTTCTGTTTGAGAATTCACCAAATTCATTGATATCCCTTTCCTCTATGATCTGAAAGATCTCATCCGGATCGGTATTGCCACATGATACACATTCACTCTCGCCGGCATCAACCCTGTCGGCCAGCTGCTTGAAATAGATGATCCCTTCGATGGGATTACCGGCATATACCGGGTATCCTCCCTTATCAAGGACTACCAGCTGATCAAACAGTTTGAAAAGGTCTGAAGAGGGCTGGTGAATGTTTACCATTACCAGTTTGCCTTTCATGGCCAGTTCCTTCAGCAGTAGCATCACATTCTCTGAATCGGTGGAAGACAGTCCCGAGGTAGGTTCATCAACAAACAGGATATAAGGCTCTCTTATGATCTCCAGGGCAATGTTGAGCCGCTTCCTTTGTCCACCGCTGATAAACTTACGAAGCGGAGATCCAACCTTCAGGTCTTTTACCTCAAACAGGTCAAGTTCGGTCAGGATCATATCGACCCTGTCTGAAAGCTCATCCTCGCTGTATCCATCCAGGCATAACTTCGCATTGAAATAAAGATTCTGATAAACTGTAAGCTCTTCTATTAACAGATCATCCTGGGGGATGTATCCGATCATCCCTTCCATCTCCTTCTTCTCAGTGGACATATTATGCCCGTTGATATAGATGCTTCCTGCATCATACTTCAGTGAACCGTTCAACACCTTCACCAGGGTTGATTTCCCCGTTCCGCTTCCCCCCATGATCCCGACCATTTGTCCTGACTTACCCTGGAAACTGAAATTATGTATCCCGTTGGAAGAATTCTTAAAATGAAATTCAATATTCCTTGCCAGGAAATCGACCTGGTCCCTCGAGGTATCTTTCAGGTATCCGGCAATAATATCGGAGTAATAGATGGGACTAATCCCTTCCCCTTTGATGGAACTGCCTCTTGGTATAAAATATACATGCCGGGGAAATATATATTTACCGTTGACCTCCAGTCTTTCTTTTCCGGTATACTGGAACAGATAGGTGTCTGCTCTAAAGATGCGCAAAACAAAAATTTGTCCAACCAGACCATCCTTCTGATAGTGTTTGATCTCAGTAAACTGGAAATTCTTGTCATCGCTGATCACCAGGAGCCGTTCTTTATTGGGGACCTTATAGAATTTATCGACGATAAAGGAGGTACAGTTGGCGTATTCATCTGCTGTGATCAGGAGTCCATCTGCAATGGTCTCCACCGCATCGGTGATGGCATTTGAGAAACCCGACCGCACCTGGGAATAATCTTCAAAATACTTGGCAAACTGAATCAGGCTTAGCAGGATCTGGAAACGGTGGCGGATATGGAGTTCTCCATTGATCCTTGCACAGATGCCCAGGATCTTAACCGACAGGACCGAGATCTTCTTTTCCGGGCCTTTTTTTTCTTCCCTGTCAAGTTCAATAAAATAATCATCGAAAATCAGGAGGAAGCGTTCTGCCAGTTTCTGGCTGAACTGCCGGGTCAGGTAAGATTCAACAAAATTCCTGGCAAGGACATGAATGGCCTCTTTGTTAATGCTTGCCATAATGGCAAACAACCTCATCAGGGATTTTAACATAGATTCATTCATGAATCCTGTGCTTCAGTTTGTTAAGCTCATACGAATCTGATCCGGGATGGTTGCGTCACTCCTGCTCCGGTTCGGCCGGTTCATGACCATTAAAAAGCATCTTTACGGAAGCTCTGCTCCCGTTTGCTTTTTCGAAAACGATATTGCCTCCATGTGCTTCCATGATCATCTGCGAGAGGGCAAGATCAATTCCGAGATTCAGGTTTAACTTATGGTCTGTTGCAGTAAGCTGACTGGTAAGGTCTTCGAGTAATTTATCAGAATAGTTCAACCCCTGGTCTATGACCTCACACATCACTTGGTTTTCTGATTGGGCGGTTTTTATGGTAATGGTTTCTCCTTTTCCTGTATGATCCATGGCATTTCTCAATATGTTGACCAGGCAGCTGACCAAAAGATCAGATTCTCCCATGATGGTCACCTCAGAAGCACCATTCTGAAGATCGAGTTCTATGCCTTTCTCCTTCATCTGCTCCGATACCTCGATCATGCCGTATTCAATTACTTGTTTTAAATTAAGATCTATAATATCCAGTGTATGTCCGGGGGATTTCAGGATGGATATCTGCTCTGTCATGCTAGAAAAATCTTCAAGCCTCGAAACCGAACTGTCGAGGATATTGATCACACTGGCAAGTTCCTGTCCCTCCATCTTATCCTTCAATAGGTGCAGGGTCCCCATGATCCTGTTCAGGGGATTCCTGATCTCCTGGCTGATTACCTTTATAATCTCACTTTTCATCCCGTCCAGCCCCATTAACTCCTGGTTGGCTTTCTCGAGTTCAATCATTATCTCACTATTCTTCCTTCTGAGATAATACATCTCAAGGGAATTGTTAATGGAGATCCTGACCTCATCAGCCTGCAGGGGTTTGTTGATGTACCCGTGAATATGTCCCTTGTTAACTGCCTCAACCACCGTTTCAAAATCTGTAAACGCCGTGAGCAGGAATCTGCGGACCTCAGGGTACTCTGCGGCTACGATCTCAAGCAATTCGGTCCCCGTCATATCCGGCATTCGCTGATCGGTAACCAGTACCTGGATTTCCTGCTCCTTCAATATCTCCAGCGCCTTGGCAGCAGATTCCGCAAGGATGATATTATAATCACGCTCGAAAGTCGCCTGGAACAAGATCAGGTTGGTCTGCAGGTCATCGACATACAGCACGTTTGCTTGTGTATTTTGGGACTGGGACATTTTACACGAACGGACAAAATTCTTCCGTGAAGATAAATTTTTTTTATCTGAATAAACAAATCAGCTTTTTCTTTGTACGGAATGCGATGGATTATGTTCCACTTGTTAACAGGGGAATGGATAAGTTCACGACGATATTTCTCCCCATATTATAATACCCTAATGGCTTCAGGGTGGAAAGATGATCTATATAGCTCGTATTCAGCAAGTTCCGGACCTGTATGTCCAGGCTCAGGGATTGTCCGGATATGGGAACAGAGATCCCTGCGCTGGCATGTAGCAAATGGTAGGAATCTGATGCTGTTTCCAGGTGGGCCGGATGTTCCTGGGAAAAGGCAAGTTCAGATCCAAAGGTAAGGTTTAGTTGTCCCTTTTTAAGGATACGTCCCGGCATCCACCTGATTTCTGATCGAAACCGGTTATGGGGAATGAAAGGCAGGTTGGCTTTTGATGACAACTGACCACGGGTATAATTGTATGCTGCCTTAATACTAAGCCAGTGTACCGGCAGGAGCTCCGCTATGCCCTCCAGTCCATAGATACTGGCATCATTCTGAACATAGCGGTAGATGGGCATTCCTTCATCAGTAGTATCTGTTGTATAATCCAGGTAGATATATCGATCGATGAGATTATAGTAAACTGCCAGGTCGAGCATGATATGTTCTTTATGAAAATGTAGACTGGCATCCAGCTCGTAATTGCGCTGTGATAGCAGGTCCCGGTTACCCTGCTCATACCGGATGCCATGCTCCCCGTCCTGGGTCAGTTCGGCAATATTCGGAGCCCGGTAGGCCGAAGCCAGGTTGCCTCTCAGCAATAACCCATCGGCCAGCTGCCAGGTAACTCCAAGAGATCCACTGATGTTCCCGTAATATTTATTTAAAGCCTGCATCAGCTCCTCCTCATGGCCGGGTTCGCCGGGTTGGTCAGGCTCCTCTTCATGACTGTGCCCGGTTTTTTCCTGTTCGGGAACATCCAGAAAGCGGTTATCGAAACGAAAACCGACCTGCAGGAGGACATTGTTCTCAAAGTCATGTTGAACCAATCCGAATACCGCCAGATCATTGAGTCGGTAATCAGGCAGAACGCGGCTGGGTGCATCGTTATTCCGGTTCTCCTGGGCAAGGCCCTGCAAGGCCAGGGTGAATTCCGACACATCACTGGTAATCAGGTTACTGCGCAACTCATAGCTGAAGGTATTCAGTTGCATATTCACGGTTGGATGATCCGGTTCTGTGGTAATCAACCTGCGATTATTTTGCTGGTATGAGAAGTTTGCCTGCAGTTTAAATGGATTTAGAAAGAATTGGTTCCTGGACATGAGCAGATGATTGTCAAGGTCCTGGTACCAGACCTGATTACGCCGGTCATTGGTTTCTACAAGGACTGCAGATTCTTCATTGGTCATCCCCGCTTTCATTTGCTGGTATTCATAGGCAAGGCGGTGCATGCTTTTTTTGCCCCTGAGACCCAGGTATGATTTAAGACTACCACCGTTGTAGCGGGAATTGGGAACCTCTCCCCCATCCCCTCCTGTATAATCCTGGTGGCTGCGATAACCTCCCCGTATCCCCCAGGTGAGGGGTCCCTGATGTCCCTTGACCCCAAGGGTACCTTCGAGTCCCGCAGTATTGCTAAAATACCTCACATCGGCATTCCCAGTAATTGTCTGGGGCGGTGCGGGTTTGTCCTGTACCAGGTTGATCACCCCGCCAATAGCGTCAGAGCCATAAAGCAGCGATGCCGGTCCCTTGATCACTTCCACCTGTTCCAGTCCGGTCCCGTCAACCAGGTAAGGATGGTCTGCTGAGAATTGGTAGTTCTCCATCCTGAAGCCATTATTCAGCAATAGGATATTGCTTGTTGAGAGTCCCCGGATAACGGGTGTAGTCACCGATCCTCCCCGGCTGATCATATCGACACCGGGCAGTTCTGCCAGGCTTTCTATTAATGTAGGAGATCCAATTCGTAATAGTTCATTGCCTTTCAGCAGTTCAATTTTTATGGCATTATCGTGCTGTGTGGAGTGTCTTCCGCCGGATATTACCACCTCTCTTGCGGTAATGGTGGCTGGATGTAGCCGGATTTCCAGAATTTCCTGATCCTTTCCAGCCAGGATGCTGGCAATATAAATTTCATAACCCACAAAAGAAACCTGAAGAATAAAGCGTCCGGCCGGCAGGTCCGGGATCCTGAATTCGCCTTTCATATCCGTAACGGCTCCCCTTTCAAACTCCGGCAAATATACATTCGCCCAGGGCAATGGTTGGCCGGTCTCATCCATTACACTCCCTTGCAAACGGTAGGCATCCTGGGCGGACAGGGTAGAAGCCAGCAGCATTATAAGGATTACGCTCAGGTTGAAATGCCTCATGACGATAATAAGCTATGTGGTAAAGAAAATGAGATTGACTGAAAAGAAGGTAATTCTATGAAATCAGCCAATAGCAGGTGGTGCCCTGAGTGAAATATCTGATCCTGAAAAACCGTGATATAGAATTGGCATAAAAGGATCTATATAACGTTCACATGCGGGGCTTGTGTCATCATTCACGTTATCCTGCAGGGATGTATAAGTTGTAAACTCGTATTTACAGATCAGGCAGGGATCAGAGTGCTTGCATATCCCGGTACCGGAAAGTTGATCATGGTGTCCCTTTTCCAGATGATGATGGTGTATAATTACATGCAAAGATTGACCGGCTAAGGGAAAAACCAGCAATAAGATCAGCAAAAGTGCAATATTCTGTCTTTGTTTATGCATTTATCGGTAGCGGGACAAATATAATTATAAAAACGGAAACCAAGATTAAGGTAAGGTCCCTGAAAGATATAGTCAAATATACCGGTAAATTGAGATTTTGCTACTTCGAGGTTAAGATCAAAAAGATAATAACCCAGTCCATTCATACTTTGTACCACCGATGTCTGCCAGGCTTCCAAAGCTGTTGCCATTTTCCCTACCCTGTCTGGAAAATCATTGACCAGGTTTTCGACTTTGACACTTGCCTTTCCGAATATAGTAGCTACTTTTAGGATAAAATATGTCTCATGTCAAGGGTTTTCCAGCTTACCGCTGCATTATTATTCCTGACCAATGGCATTTTGGCACAGGCGGATGCTGATTCTTTGAAGATTTCCTCTTTCAGGAAAGGAAGAAACCTTGTGGGAATAGGAGGATCAGTCTCCTCCTCCATGATGGACCGGTCGCAAATTTCCAATAATCCAAGCGAGGTCGGGAACAATTATAATTTCGATGTGAAACTGGGAAAATTTGTGGCAAACAAAAACCTCTTGGGACTTTCCTTCAATGCTTCACGGATTCATTTAATTGGCTATGTTGAATCAAAGGCTGAAATTCTGAGTGTGGGACCCTGGTACCGGCTCTACCGGGGAAAGAATCCAAACCTCTCCTTTTACCTGCAGTCCATGCTTCAATATTCAAGTTACTATGGAAATTCCTCAGGAAAACAGTCATTGATTACCATTGATGAAGAAGTTGTGGCAAGTGGCATAAATGGATCGTTGGGATTGGGAATTTGCTATGTCATGG
>DAOWJB010000116.1 GCA_030640625.1 Bacteroides sp. | reverse complement strand
CTGATCCTTTCACCGAAGGTGATAGTTGAAATAATTTACCATCGATGGATTCAGTTGTGTTAACCTCGTCCGGGAAGGCTTCTGTAAGCCGTATCTTGATACCTGACTGCCGGCTCAAATATCCGGAGGTAAATGCAGAAATGTAGGAAGTAAATCCGGGATCAATGGTGGGAGGTTGCGTGGACTGCTGCTGACATGAATACAGGTTGAACAGGAGGGCTGCAAGGACTGTTCTGCAGAGAACAGATGCGGAAATAGATTTCATAGTATTGGGGGTATTGGTAGTTTTTAATGCTAACCAAAATTACGAATTCTGACAAAGAAATCCCGTCAGGAAACAGGTTTTAACGGAGGTGGAATTCGATAGGAACGGTCACCTGAACCGGGCTGGGAACTCCGTCAACTTCACCAGGTGTCCATTGCGGAAAGAGATTAACCACCCTGAGTGCTTCTTCATTAAAGTACTCCCTGTCTCCGTTTACGATCTGTGGATCTTTAATATAACCCTCTTCGTCAACGGTAAATAAAATGATAACATAACCTTCATCTCCCCTGAGTTTTGCTTCAGCCGGATAGTTCAGTTCACGCTCAATAAATTTTCGAAGACCTACCTTTCCATCCTGAAATTGTGGCATTCGTATATAGGGAAAATATTCGGCAGGCTCTCCATCAGGAGTGAAACAGAATCCTTCCACCAGATAACCGCTTTCATACAGGTCATTGCGGGTAAGTTGGCCGTTTTCATAATAGGTCTTGAAATTCCCGGATTTTTTGCCTTTAACATAATGAGATTCCAGTTTCAGGCTGCCATCCTCACGCCAGCTTTTGTATGGGCCATCCAGCATTCCATTTTTATATTTCTGTGATATATTTTGCTGTCCGGATCTGTACCATTCCTTGAAGTCCCCGTTCAGTACATTGTCCCTGTAAAAACAATCCCTCGATTTATGGCCATTTTCAAAATAATAGATGAAATGACCATCTTTGTTGTCAGGGCGGATTGACTTATATGTACCCGTCATCTGAACCTGTCCGGATAGATAATAATCCTCTACAAAAAAACGGAAGCTTTCTGACGAAGTATCGGTATATACGATACGATAATAATTTGCGTTTTCTACGACTGATTGCTCCCAGTTCTGATCGAAATACATAGTGTCAAGGACGATCTGTCCCTTGCTTAGGGAAGGAAAGACTATCAATAATATGATGATCAGCCTGAAAATCATAATAATTTAATAAGGGATCTTAAGATAATTTGATTGCCAGTTTGTGGAGAATCTCAAGCATCAACTCATCCATCCGTTTGTAAGGTATGAATTCGTCTGAAAGTAACAAAATGATCAGATGGATTTTCTTTTCATGCTGATTCAGTGTGTTATAAAGAATATGCTTGTTGTTTCGATAGGTCTCTTTCATGCGTCTTTTCATAAGGTTTCTGTCCACTGCCCTCCTGAATTTCCGCTTAGGGACGCTCATGGCTGCCCTGGCCGGATACTTTTGATGAAGATCAGGAGAGAAATTCCAGAATATTTTCAAGGGATAAACGGATACCGCTCTGCCATGCTGGATAAGTTCCTGTATCGCCAGGTTATTTTTTAATCGCTCTTCCTTGCCTAATGTAAATTTTGAGGCCATGATTACAGATCAGGTAAACCATCAATACCATGGCGGTCTGCGCGGACAGCCGGGATCAATGATAATCTTCTAAGTTAAGAAAGATTATTTCTTGGCGTTCCGGTTGTGTAATTTGATAAACTGCTCCAGTGCCATGGTCATAGAGGGTGCTTCTGGCTTGGGCGCTTTCACATCAAGCCTTAAACCAGCTTGTTCAACAGCACTTGCTGTCGTGCTTCCGAAAGAAGCAATCTTGATACTATCCTGTTTGAAATCAGGAAAGTTTTTCTTCAGGGATTTAATTCCTGATGGACTGAAAAAAACCAGCATGTCATAATTGATCAGGGAAAGATCTGAAAGATCGCTGCATACAGTCCGGTACAGTATGGCCTTGGTGAATTTGATTTTTTGTTCCTTGAGTGTTTTCGGGATCTCTTGCTTATGGATATCGGAAAGGGGAACAAGGAAAATTTCATCCCGGTGCTTGTTGATGAGGTCCATCAGATCTAAGAATTGGCCGTTTCCATAGAAGATCTTTCTTTTCCGGTAAACAATATACTTCTGCAGATAATAAGCGGCTGATTCAGAAATACAGAAATACTTCATCGTGTCAGGTACGGTAACACGGAGCTCCTCACAAATGCGGAAGAAATGATCTACGGATGTTCTGCTGGTAAAAATTATTGCCGTATGATCCAGTATATT
The DNA here is from genome assembly GCA_030640625.1 of Bacteroides sp. Classification (GTDB taxonomy): domain Bacteria; phylum Bacteroidota; class Bacteroidia; order Bacteroidales; family SM23-62; genus SM23-62. The sequence goes on along the minus strand of DAOWJB010000116.1, from coordinate 8,917 downwards.
TATGCGGTGTTGCCTGAATTCCTTGGCTGGAATTCCTTCGATATGAATGAAAGGCCTGAAATCAATTAACAAATTATTCTTATCAGCTAGTTCGAAATAGGGAGATTTACCGTTCTCCGGTGCAGGCTGTGAAACAAGGATCTTTTTAATCTTCATGAAACTAACACTTTTTAATCTATCCTCTCAATACCGATAAAGAAATAAATCTGTAAATGATCAGAAAGGGTAAAATTTCAAGGGTACAAAGGTATAAAATCAAATAAAATATTAAAACATCTTTATTCATTAATATTCTTACACCTTTAAATAACCGTAGAAAATAGGCCAAAAGAGCCAGAATAGCCCCCAAATAAATAAAATAGATCCTGAGATCATCACGAATATAAGATAGGCCAATCACAAGGATGATTAAGTATATACCCAGGTTCTTGTATATCAGTAATATCTGGTGAAGATATTCACTGAAAACATAATGTTTATTAAACAGATGTCCGGTGATATGCAGTACCAGATATCGGGCTATTAACAAAGCCATCAGAAATCCTGTATAGCAGAGATAAGACAGCAAATCTCCCAGAGGGAGGGGCCTATAGTTGAAATAACCTAAAATCAGGTAAATAAAAGCTCCGCCTATAAAAACAAAATTCAGATTTAGGGCAATCGCCACCCTTTTTGAGAAAATATTCTGATCACGCAATAGCTTAACAGAAAGCCGATAGTTGGTCACAGATTGTATCATCTGGTCCAGGAACTTATTATAGAACAATTTTAACCAGGCAAGTAATACCAGGCTGCCAATAATAATACCCAGCAACCAGTCAGGACGAAGATCATGCGATCGGGCGGGGGGGATGTCTGGCTGGTGCACTAATTCGGTCACAGTTTCTTTTTTGGCCGGGGGACTGCCTGCCTGTTCAAGCAATATCGGCTTCATGGTATCCCTGGCATAAAAATACCGGGTATTGAAATGGCTGATGGGATGATCCTGAAATAGCATGGAATCATCTGTCAGATAATAAGGTACAGCTGCTGTGTCAAATCCCTCAGGTTCAACTGGTTTAATGGATTGCAGATACTTCATCCGGGCTTCTGCCCTGGCAATAGAATCCAGCATTTGCTCCCTGCGTTCAAGCATTTTGAAAATACTGTCAACTTCCGATGGATTGAATTTTCTAAACCGCGAGGTTGAATCCTGGACGATAATAATATTTCTGACAGTATCCTGGCTGGAGTAAAACATGTGTAAAGATAGCGAAGACTGTTAAAATCAGAAATAGGTAACTTCCTGAGGTTTCCCGGTTTCCAGTGAAGATATTTCTGATAATAAATTATTGGCCAGTCTGCTGGCACCTATCCGGAATAATTTTGGATCAAGCCATTCATTACCCAGTATGGCTTTCACGATGCTTACATACGCAAGGGCCTGATCTGCCGTGCTGATCCCTCCTGCTGGTTTAATACCGATCTTATGGCCGGTTTTTTCCATATATGTCCTGATGGCATGGCACATGACCAGTACCGCTTCCGGTGTAGCTGCAGGGTTGATTTTTCCGGTTGATGTCTTGATGAAATCTGCACCGGATTCCATGCTGACCATGGAAGCACGGTAAATGGATGAAGGATCAGGGAGGAGTCCGGTTTCCAGGATCACTTTAAGTTTAGCATTGCCAATGGCTTTTTTGATTTGCCGGATCTCGTCGGAGACATAATCAAGCTCATTTTCAAGGAACTTACCTGCTGAAATTACTATATCTATTTCATTGGCACCTGCTTCAACTGCCAGCCTGCTTTCCATTTCCTTTACTTCAGGAAAGGTCTGGGAAGATGGGAAGCTTGCGGCCACTGAAGCAATATTCACTTTTCCTGTCACCAGATATTCTTTTATCACCGGGACCAATAGAGGATATACACAGATGGCTCCTACCAGCGGATATCCCGGGAAATGATCATGAAAATCGTTGATTTTTTCACACATCGTTCTGACCTTGGTGGCAGTATCGTCAGTATTCAGGGTCGTAAGATCGACAAGGCTGAAAATCAGTTTAAGGGATTCCGGATTTTTTTCAACCCTAATCCCTGATTTTATTTCTTCAAGAGAGGGCTCATTCTTCTGTACGTATTCGTATGCATTCATGATGGATTTATTGGAGAGAAATTATTGTAAATGGCTTTACCCGATTTATTAGTTAAATTTGTTATCCGCAGGAGACAAATGTAAGATTTATGCAGAGGAAAATTGTCAATTTATTTATTAAAACATAATGGTAATCGTTAAGCAACTATACCCATGTTAACATAATATTTAGCAAATTTCAGATCTTGAGATCATCCCTGTTAATTTTTATTATCATTTTGTTATTCAACCTGGAGGCGGCTGGACAGAAAAGCATGCCTGTCTCATATGCCTCCACTCCTCCCAGGATTGATGGAATTTTTTCTTCCGGGGAATGGGACATTTTCCAGCCTGCATCCGGTTTTATCCAGATGGAACCGGATAAGGGGCAGGCTGCCACTGAAATTACACAGGTTTATGCCTGCTTTGACAGCAGTTACCTTTATGTGGCTTTCTCATGCATCCAGGGAAGCAGTAATCCCATCACGGCGAACATACAGACAAGGGACCGGGTAAAAAGCGGAGATGATGCCGTAATCTTATTGCTTGACACTTATAGTGACGGCCGGAGTGCCTATGGATTTACGGTGAATCCCCTGGGAACACAGACCGATTACAAGATCACAGATGACGGGCGGAATATCAATTATGAATGGGATACGGAGTGGGAAGCCGCTGCCGGCCGGACTGCCATAGGTTGGATTTGTGAGATGGCCATTCCCTTCGGGAGTGTCAAGTATCGGGCTTCGGATGATGTATGGGGACTTAATTTCGGAAGGATCCTGGTAAGCAATTTGGAAACAGCCTGGTGGTCCGGAGAAGTGGCCGATAATTTCAGGATCTCCCAGGGGGGACATATGGAAGGTATACGGGTACCTGCCAAACCAAAGAGATTGATGATTTTCCCTTATGTTTCATTGCGATACGAAAATAATGATATCACCGGGCAATACAATAAAGTAAAACCCGATGCTGGAGGGGACATACTTGTGAATCTTTCGTCCAACCTCAGCCTGAATGCGACAATCAATCCGGACTTTGCTTCGGTCGAGGGTGATCTGGTCAAAATTGACCTGAGCGGTTGGGAAGTGAATTTCCCGGACAAAAGGCTGTTTTTTCAGGAAGGGAACGAAATGTTCGCCATGCGATACAGACCCTTTTATTCCCGGAGGATAGGGGACATCAATTATGGTGTAAAGTTTACCGGCAAGGCCGGCGGATATGGTATGAATATACTGAATGTCAGGAGTCCGGAGAATTCGGAACTGGGACTTCCTGCGGCTTTCTACACTGCTGCCCGGGTAAAGAAAGACATTTTTAAATCTTCTACAATTGGGGCGATCTTTGTGGACAAGTCCGATTTCGATACCACATTTACGCGTTCTTTCGGACTGGACTGGGTCCTGAATCCGGGAGAACGCTGGAAGATCACCGGGCAGTTGCTGGGCAGCTATCCGGGTGATCTGCTTAAACATAGCGGGGGCTTCCTCCGGGTGGCACATGAGTCCAATAAACACCACATTCACCTCAGGTATACCCTGTTGGGAGAAAATCTTGCAGACAATATTAACCAGACAGGCTTTCTGAGAGATGATGACCGGCATGAGCTCGATGCCGATCTGAACTATACCTTCTGGTTCAACGAATCTTTTTTACGATATATCCGGATCTTTTTCGGGAATAATGCTTACTGGGGTCTTGACGGCATCATGAAGGGCTATACATTCAAGGATTATATCCGGTTTTACCTGAACAATAATTTCAGTTACAGGTTTTACACTGATTATCGCTACCAGGTCCGAAACAGCAGCAATGCCTCCGGCGAACCGGTGGATCTTCATTTTTACAATTATTTTCTGGAACATGAGCTCGGCTATAATACGGATGCTTCTTCCAATGCCTCCATTTCCTTTACCACCGGAAGAAATTTCGACCGAAAAATGAAAATTCTTCAGGCCGGTGTGGCAGTACAACCCCTGGAAAGGCTGACTGTAAAATACAATATTTCATGGCTGGATTTTAATCCCGATACGCTCTCATACCCTGGCATCCGGCTGGAACACAGCACCCTGCTGAATATACTGACCCTGGATTATTATTTTACAAATAATCTCTGGATCAGGCTTTTTGCCCAGCATAATACCTATAATAGGCGAATCTACCTCTACGGGCAGTTCGGATGGCGATTCAAGCCGCCATTTGGAGCATTGTACCTGATTTATGCGGGGGATAACTATTTTAGTCACCAAGAAAAGCGGTATTATGATCACCGGACAGTTTTCTTGAAGTTAACTTATCCCATTGGCTGGTGAGTGCATCTTGATTATGTCAAACCAAAATTTATAAAAATGAAACACGGGTTTGTTATCATTTCCATTTTGGCCGCCACATTGGCTGCTTGTATCAATTCAACACAGGATGATCTGATAAAACAGGATAAAGATTTTTCCAATTTATCCCTTGAAAAGGGAATGAAGCAAGCCTTCCTGCAATATGCTGCTGATACGGCTGTACTGCTGCAGAAAAATACCATGCCTATCGTTGGGAAAAAGGCAATCGCTGCAGCTTTTGAATCATTCTCTGATACAGGATTTGTTCTTACCTGGGAGCCCCTGGATGCAGCAGTATCGAAATCAGGTGACCTGGGATATACCTATGGGCTTTACACAAATTTCATTAAAGCTGACAGTTCGGTCTACAGGGGGAAGTATGTATCCATCTGGGAAAAACAGCCGGACGGATCATGGAAATATGTTCTGGACGCGGGGAATGAAGGTTTATGACATCCTCCCTTTCCTATGGATAAACCTGGCCAGTTCACCTTCATCCAACAATGTCATTACTCCCTGTTTTTGGTGTCAATGATGATGGTTACCGGACCGTCATTCAACATTTCAACCTGCATGTAGGCACCAAATTCTCCGGACATCACTTCCCGTCCGGTATCGTTTGCCAGCTGCTTAATAAATTGCTCATATAGCGGGATGGCTGTTTCAGGTCTGGATGCCCGTATATAGGATGGCCTGTTGCCTTTTCTGGTGCTTGCATGCAGGGTAAACTGGCTGATTACCATGGCCTGGCCATCAACATCCCGGAGAGACAGATTCATGATTCCCTTATTGTCGCTGAAAACCCGTAAACGGGAAATTTTCCCACTCAGCCATTCAAGGTCCCCGGCTGTATCTGCCTCTTCGATGCCCAGCAAAATGAGCAAGCCGTTTTCTATGCGGGCTTTCTCTTTCCGGTCAATGCTGACAGAAGCGAAACTGACACGTTGAATGACCGCCCTCATAAAGGATTATTTAAAGACAGCATTGTCAATCCCAGCGTTAAACTTAACACTCAGGACAGTACCTTCGATTAACTGGGGACCAATGATCAGTTTGATGCAATGGGGATACAATATACCATCTACCTCCCGGTAATCGGATAAATTGCTTGTCTGGACCATATTGCCATCCGGGGTTTCTTCCACTTTGTCCTCCCTCAGTTTCAGTCCAGTTTCAGTATCATAATAATCATATCCTGTCCCACTGGAAGGATGAAAGACCTCAACCAGATAAGTCTCTTTTCCCTCAACCATTTCAATGCTTTTCAACTGCAGGGTATAGCCCAGTTCTGAATATTTCAATTCCGGCATAAACTGGGATTGAGCCTGAAGGTTTTCCAGCTGTTTCCCTTCCAGGACCTGCTCGCCCTGCATGCCACTGATCTTGCCGATAGTTCCGTCATATTTAGTGTCTGAAAGTATACTCCCGCCCATGCTCATGGTCATTCTGAATTTATCTGGTGCTTTCTGATACAATTGTGCATCAATGTTCATTCCCTGCATACTCATTTTCATATTTACTTCTATTTCTTCCAGGGCTTCCAGTTTTTCTCTGCCACCAATCGCAGCCAGGTAATTCTCTACAACAGTCTCAACGGTCAGTCCCACGGGCAATGCCTTTACCCTGCTGGCAGGATCGATGTAATTCCCTTCGACATCATAATAATTAACGGTTTGATCAGGACTCAAAGCTGCCAGATTATCAGCGATGTCGTCAGCCTTGCCAACCACAAAAACATGGCAGTTGTCAGGTTTAATATATTTACGGGCCATCTCAGCAATATCTTCCGGGCTGACCGTGGCGATGGACCGCAGGTAATTGGCATAATAGTCTGCAGGCAGGTCATACCTCGCTATATTCAGGGCAAACCTTGCTACAGTGGCTGGCCGCTCAAGAGCCAGGGCAAAGGTCCCGGACATATAATTCTTAACCTTTTCCAGCTCTTCAACAGGAACAGGTTCGGTCCGGATACGCTCCATTTCATAAAGGATCTGGTAGACGGCACTGTCAGTAACCTCATTCCTGACATCGGCGCTGGCAGTAAAGCTGCCAATATATTTATCCTGGCTAAGTGACGAGTAAGCCCCGTAAGTATATCCATGATCTTCCCGGAGGTTTTGAAACAGCCTGTTATTGCTTCCTCCAAGCAGGATATTCATAACCCGGGCCCTGATATAATCATCTGTCCCAAGGGTATATTCGACGGGATATCCAACGGTGATAACGGATTGTACTGCCACCGGGCGATCCACAATAGAAACCTGTCTTGTTGCCGGAGCTCCCGGTGTGGGAAATTCTTGTGAAGGCACCTCTCCCGGTTCCCACTTGCCAAAATACTTTTTCGTAAGTTTTTTTGCTTCTTTCAGGCTCATGTCACCTACGATGGCAAGATAGGCAATATTGGGTCTGAAATAGGTCCGGTAATAATCCTCGCACATTTTCACGGTGACTGAAGTAACAGAAGTATCTGTCGTAACTTCCCCGTAAGGATGGTCCTTCCCGTAAAAGAGAGCATCCGATACCACTCCCGAGATAGCGGCAGGATCATTCCTATTATATGCCAGGGCGGAGATGGTCTGTTTTTTCACCTTCTCAAGTTCATCCTGTTCAAATACAGGATTTAACAGGATGTCGGACATGATCTCCAGCAGTTTATCATTATGCTTTTTAAGTGCTGAACCTGAAAGGGAGCTGGACGAAGAACTCACACTGGCACCAATAAAGTCAATTTCTTCGTCTATCTGATCCTTGGTCCGGGTAGTTGTAGCTGTTCCAAGCAAATCTCCCGCAATACTTGTATATCCCAGGCTGTCCCCTTCGGCAAAAGGTTTGATATCCAGCAGTAGGGAATAGGAAACCCGGGGTATTTTGTGGTTCTCAACAAGGAAGACCTTCAAGCCGTTTTTCAGTTCGAAAGTTTTATAATCACTGATGCGTATCTCGGGGGCTGGTCCGGGTTCTGGAGCCTGTGTCCGGTCAATCTGGGAATTAAGTATGTTCGGGAAAAGCAGGAGAATGAGTACTGTATATGCTAAATATTTCATGATAATCAGGTTCTTTTGGTTTATTGTTCTTTTGGCAGGTAATAAAGGACTACCCTGTTTTCCGGCACCAGGTATTTTTTAGCAACTTCGATGATGTTTTCAGGGGTGACAGCCAGGTATTTCTCAATCTCCGTATTGATCAGGTTGGCATCCCCGAAAAAGGTATGATAATTGGCAAGGCTTTCAGATATTCCCCCCATGGTAGTATTGCGGCTGATGAAATCATTTTCAGTCTGGTTCTGCAGTTTCTGAAATTCCCGTTCGGACAGGCCTGATTCAATCACCTTGTTGATCTCTTCCTCCATGGCGGCCTCCAAATCTTCCAGTTTCACTTCCGTATTGGCTATGCCATAGATGATAAGCAAACCGGCATCTTCCAGCGCCAATGGGATGGCTGCAGTTTCAAGGGCCAGTTGTTTATTGTCCACCATAGACTTATATAGGCGCGAACTCTGTCCGCCTGACAATAAGGTCTGTAGCATTTCCAGGGCATATGAATCAGGATCCCCCATGCCTGGCATATGGTATGCTGTAAACAGGGCCGGGAGCTGGATATTATCATATACTGTTTTCCTGATCTCTTCTGTTTGTGGTGGTTCCTCTATGTCGGGACGGTAGATTTCGTGGTTCCCCCTGGGGATATCACCAAAATAATCCTCTACAAGCTTTTTAGTCTCATCATATTCGATGTCCCCTGAAATAACCAGTACTGCATTTTCAGGGACATAAAAATGCCCGTGGAATTCCATAAACTCATGCAGTTCTGCCTGGTCTATGTATTGGACGTCTCCTATGGGTACCCAGCGATATGGATGCTCTTTAAATGCGTTCGTACAGATCTTTTCGAGAAACGACCCATAGGGTTGGTTTTCATACCTCGCCCGTCGCTCTTCCTTGATCACGCTGCGCTGGGTTTCCACACCCACGCTGTCGATCACAAGTTGTAAAAGCCTGTCGGACTCAAGCCAGAGTCCCAGTTCAAGCTGATTTGATGGAAGGATCTCATAATACAGGGTCTGGTCGAACCAGGTCCCCGCATTGTGCACTCCTCCTGCATTCGTAACATATTCAACAAAGTCCCCTCTTTGAACATGCCTGGATCCCTCGAACATGAGGTGTTCAAAAAAGTGGGCAAACCCGGTCCGGTCCGGCTGTTCATTTTTTGAACCCACATGATAGGTGATGTTGATGGCAACTATGGGGGTTGTATGATCCTGGTGTAAAATAACATGCAGACCGTTGTCGAGAGTGAATTCCTGAAACTCGATCCGGTTCAGCTGGGCATTTGCCAAACCAAAACAGGCAAAAAGGGCAACAAGGCTCCACAAAAAGGTTTTCTTTTTCATTCGTTTAAAATTTTATAATTATTTGAAAATAGAATAATTAAAAATTTGAGAACGAATGCAACCGCTTCGCTCTCTCATGATTTT
>DAOWJB010000173.1 GCA_030640625.1 Bacteroides sp. | reverse complement strand
CGGATGGTTGCGGTCTCTTCGGATCAGTTCGGTAAGGTCTTTCTCCGCCCATTCGTTAAAGTGAAGGTGATAGCCATACTTTGCCTTCCCTTCGGGCTTTTTTATACCACCGAAGGGCCATGATTCGAGCCATTCGTCGAATGCCTCGTCCATCACCATAAATCCCATTCTGTCGCACATATCCAGGAGCTCCTCGCATGGCGGGTTATGCGCCGTGCGGATGGCATTGCAGCCCATCTCCTTTAATATTTCCAGCCTGCGTTCCAGGACACGGTCATTCAGTGCTGCTCCCAGGGCACCCAGATCGCTGTGGTTGTTTACACCCCGTAATTTCATGCTTTTCCCATTCAGGGTGAAACCACTGTCGGCAGAAAAGGTGAAATAACGTATTCCAATATTTGTTTCCAGCTCGTCAAAAGTTGTTTTTTCTGAACGCACAACGGTTTTCAACTTATAGAGCACAGGATTCTCAGGTGACCATAATTCAGGATTTAGAACAGTCAAATCCTGAACCCATTCCCTACTTTCATTCCCCGACAGTTCAGCCGGCGACTCAACCCTCGCAACAAGTTCATTTTTAGGTGAATAAATCTCACTAACCAGATTAAACTGTTTTAACTCCCCGTAATCATTATCAATCGTTGACCACACTTTCACAACTGATGAATCTTCCTTAACTACAGGTGTTGCAGCATAAACGCCATGCCGTGCAACGTGTAACCTTCCGGTTTTAACCAACCACACATGCCTGTAGATCCCACAGCCGGTATACCAACGGGCACTGGGCTGTTTTGAATTATCTACCCGTACAGCCACTATATTTTCACCCTGAAAGTCAAGGTGCGGTGTCAGGTCGTAATGGAAACTGATATAGCCAAAAGGCCGTTTCCCAAGATAGTGGCCATTGATCCACACTTCGCTGGTTTCATAAACACCTCCAAATTCAATGGATATATTCGACGAGGAGTCCCTTTTACTTAAAGTGAAATTTTTTCTGTACCATCCCACTCCGCCGGATGCAAATCCCCCCGGGCGTCCGATTGGATTGTCTTTAGAAAACGTGTCTAAAATGGCCCAATCGTGAGGGACATCTATTTGCTGCCACTGGCTGTCGTTAAAATCTATTTCTGAGGCTGCCGGAAAATCGCCCCTGGAAAATTTCCAGTCAAAATCAAATCTGACCTTTTGCCTTGTCCGGTCATCCGGGCTTTTATCGCCGGTACAGCCAATACTAAAAACAACAAGCAGTAATAGAAGTATCGTTAGGTCGCTTCTTACCATTTTATATGTTTCAGTAGATTACGCCAATTTACACCAATCTGCACCTCGCTCAGTGTTTTCTTCCTGCTGTGACATGCTGCCCTTCTTTCACCTTCAGCCGGATAATATGGCCTTCCAGGATCCTCTCTGCACCATCTGTTACCACCATCACTCCGGCATCTGCCCCCCAGGGATTATACATCTGCAGTTCGTTGTCATTTTCGCAGATAATGGATATTTCCCCGATCACGCCATCCTGAATTGAGCCGCTGACCAGGAATCCTCCGGCGGCTCTCAGGGTTTCGAATGCTGCATCCTTATCATCCGGCCAGTTCGGGAACATCCTTATAATACCATTGTAGCTCTGCATCATGCACTCATTGATTACTGCAGGCAAGCCAAAGTTCTCAAACCAGATTCCCATCTTTCCCATATACTGGGGATGTGTATGATCATCATACCTCCCGTTTATCTGCAGCGTATAATCCGAACTGGTCCCATTGGGAAGGGTGCTATAGCGGACAGCCCTTTTAAAATAGTCAAGGTCGAGCATTCCTGTTCTCGCTGCCTGCAGATGCTGGAAAACCAATTCATTCCCTCCTTCGATCTGGTTGTTTCTCTTCGAGTTGGCGAGTATCTGCCTTGTTTTCCTGTCGGAGTGCAACCCGTGGTCCTCCCCCGGGAATACGGTCATCAGGTTATTAGGGACATTATAAACGGTCTCAGTGGATTCTCTCTTTACCGAAACAAATACTTCCCCGTATTTGTCAGATATTGCCGTTGGATAACCGGGGAAGTTATTTAGTATTTTTCTTACATCATCCATATTCTTTTTCTCCTGGCCCTGCAGGCCAAGAATATCGACTGATTTCAGGTAAGCATTAAATAAGAATTTTATTAAAGTAAGGTCTACCAGACAATCGCTGTTATATTTAAACCCGGGGCGAAGACCATATAGTTCCGGTGGGACAGTTGGAAAAACATGATACCTGTCGTCACCCCATTGGGGCCCGTGAGCCTCGGGACGGGTCATATAATCAATAATAAATTCGGCAGCTTCCTTTATCAGCGGGAATGCCCGCTCTTCAAGGAATTTTTTATCAGGGGCATACAGATAATGCCACCATACCCCCTGAACCGCCCAGGGCGTTTCAAAGATCTCCCATCCCCATGTTGGCACGGGATATGGATTCATCGTCATATCGACAGGATAGGCAGAATGAGGATAAAAGGCGCCCCGCATTTTGTAATAGTCTTTTGCCCATATTCTCGCTACTTCAGAAATGAACTCAATTAACTCAACGTAAGGTTCATTAAGTTCGAGGTGGTTCGAGGAGAAAGTTGCCCAGAATGGCTGCTGGGTATTATAGTTCATATGGTAGTCGCCATGCCATGCCGTTCCAATATTATTGAAACTCCAGTTGGCGAATAACCCGGGACAATTGACCCCTGATTTTGCAGCACAATTAAAGAAATACAGATTCCTGTACCATATGGACTCCAACTCCTTATCTTCAAGAACAATACCTGATTTGGACCAGAAATCTCTCCAGATTTTTTCACTCGAAACCCGGGCATTATCAAAATCCGTTACCTCCAGGGATTCAAATTCAGTAAAATCTTCATTCATCTCACTGGCAGGGCCATTTCTCAACTCAGCACACAGCCAGAATTGCTTATCCTGTTCCAGTGCATATTCCATGAGGGCCATTTCTACAACATTTCCATTCCAGTCAATCCGCTCTCTTTTTTCCATGGCATCAGCCGTTCTGACACTCAGGCTGAAAGCACGGTCCTTTTCATGGCCTCTCTCTTTGTCGTACTCCCGGGGTTCCTCATAAGGCATGATTTGTTTAAACGATATTCCCCTCTCGATATCCTGCAATCTAAATACGGGAAACTCTTCCGGCGTAGCTGCATCCGGTATAACATTGATCCTGTTAAAACAGCCATGCAAAGGCATTCCCCGATCGTCCACCAATTTCATCCACACCCTGTCTTTTTCCATGTCGGCAAATACCTTCAGGTAAGCATAGTCCCTATCGTTCAGGAGAAGTTTTATGCTTGCCATTCCGTTGGATATATCCAGGGTATGCCCGATCAATTCAACCTCCCTTCTGTCAAATCCCAGAATCACACTGCCACAGGGAAATGGCCGGGGATATGGCTTTCTGTAATTTTCCGCGGCCATTCTTTTGTACCCGGCATACCAGGGATCATCTTCCAGACGCTTCAGACCGGGGTCAATAGCTTTCACTTTTTCAAAAACTTCCTGAAAAGTGCCGATCTCTTCCCTGTTTTCTTCCGCTATTCGAATATCCCACACATCATTATGACCGAAACGAAGCATCACCGCATCGGGCCGGGTACAAACAACCACCCCCATACCTCCGTTCCCGATCAATGCTCCCTCAAAAAAATCAGGGGCCGGACTATTCCTGGATATGGCGTGTTGTTTTGCCTGTTCGTAGGGGGAAAAGTCATTCTGGGAAAAAGCGATCACACTGATCAAGCTCAGAAAAATTGAAATGATGACCTTTGTCTTCCTGTTCATTTTTACATGTATTTAGCCCTGGCCCTGTGATGATCAGTTTCAGACCGGATTATCCACCTTCAGGTATCCATTATTCATTACCTGAAGGAACCAGCTCAATCACTTTTATCATTCCCGGCTCAAGGATTTCCGTTCGATCCAGCAGATCAGTAAAATCTCCAATTTTTGCTGAAGATTTCCGGCCAATCTCTCTCATGATCCATGTGCCATGTGGCAGCCCGTAATCACCAGGATTGATCCTGTATGGAAAATTGACCTCCCTGTCGACATAATTGGCGAAAAAAATCGCAAGGTTACCCTCTTCAGATTTCCAAAGCCTTGCTTCAGCACATGGAACAACCGCTGAACGCTGCTTCTCATACATTCCCCATCCAAAGCCGCTGTCCTCGAAAGTATCTATCTCGTCTGCAGGCATTACAGGATCAAGAAGCTGCCCGTAAACCAGGTAATCAAGGGTATTTAACCGGTACTTGCCACATTGTTTAAGATAGGCGGCCTTTACCCTGTACTCTGGTTTAAAAAGTCCCAGATCCATCCATCCGTTCTGCCGCCCGTCGATGAATGCCTGTCCCTGTGCATACCTGAAGTAGTTATCACTTTTGGTATAGTCGCATGTGCTTCCAAAGAATATAGTGTAACCTGAATATACCATCTGCATTAAAGGGATCTCCCGCTCCGAGGGTTGTGACCAGAAAAGGTTGGCATCGAGCTTGTCGAAGAATACTTCACTGGCACCTTCCGATGTCACTACCATTTTGCCATCATTCCTCAGGGCCACGTTTTTTACTTTTCCCAGCAGTTCACGGTTTCCACTGGTCCAGTAGCTGCCTCCCCCAAGAGGATGCAGATGTGACCTGTCGAAGCATAATTCATGAAAAAGTCCCGATACCTGGTCAACATAAATCCCTGTTACACCGAACTGCTTTCTTATATCGTCCACCAGCGATTCGATTTCATCCTGCCATGGAGCCTGGTGCCCGCACATGGAAAGCAGCCGGCCCGAATTATTGGAATAGTAATGGTGTCGCAGACCTCCTGCTTCATCTTTTACTGCATGCGGCTCAAACCTGGAAAAGTCTGCTATATTCATATCCACGCTGGATCCGTTGATATAGGGCATGACAAGTATATTGTTCCTTTTCAGCTCATCAACTCTTTCCTTAAATCCATCTTTTGCGGGTAAATAGTGCGGATACAGGTTATCAAAGGGTGGGGTATGCCATCTGTACCAGTGCAATCCAACCGGCACATCCAGTTTTTCAGCGGCCTCCAGAAGCGGTTTGTTCATTTCTTCAGCTGTCCCCTCCGCATCGTTCCAGATCCAGTGATCCCTTATCCATACACCCGTATTTATGACACTTTCAGGTACATCTGTCCGGTTGGAAAGCGGTCCACTCTGTGTCCATTTCTGTTTCAGGGCCCAGGGCCGGTAGATCCTGGCGGCTTCGGTCCATCCTCCCTGGTGCACACCAAATGCAACCGGATAATGATCGGGGTAATCCGACCCCTGCACTCCCATGTCGTCGGGATAGTGAATGATGTAGGTTCTCTCTCCCGGTTCAGGATCAAATTTGCGATGCCTCCTTCCGTCAAAAAGTATGGGATACCTCTGACTGTCAAGACCTTTTACAGGTTCAACGATAAACTCTTTTGCACGGGCCTCGCCATCCATTCCGGCAAGGTACACACTGTTGCCACCGGTATCAAAGGAGACCATCTGCATAGGCCATGTGCTGCCGGGGTAACGGCCGCTGAGTTTCTGATCACATGCGGCAAGTAATTCTCCGCCCCGGGCAAAAGAGGGACGGGCGATATCGTATTTTCCCGATTCCGGGAAACCGTTGACAATTGGGAAAAGGACAGACCATAATCCCCAGTAATCACTGTTGTTTTCAACGAAAATCCTCCATCTGGCTATGCCTTCATCTTCCGGCAGTTCAACAATTACAGTTACAGATACTGCATCATCTTCGTTCCACCACCGCAACCTGTTCCATTCCATCACCGCCCTGGTGGTGCCATCCGGCAGGTTTTCGATGGATGCAAACGAACAGGGTTTGTAGTTATTCGTAATGGTGTAGATCTGCCTGCCTTTTGCGAAAGCCACTTCCCAGAGCAGATGTTTACCATTAACCGGATGAATGTGTTCCTGGCTGGTTGAAAGGTCTTTCATTGAAGCAAGCCCCATATTCACCGGCTCAAATTCAAAACTGACCCGTTCATTTTTTAAAGTAAACCTGCTGGATATATCCACCGGTGCCTGAGCAATGATTACCTGTATCTGTAACAATAATATTATTGCCGGAGAAATTCTGATCCTCATCATTTTCACCTCCTATTTTCTGTTTATCAAAGCAGTCTGTTTCACTGGGGTAAATTCAATCACTTTTACCCTGACCGGTTCGAGTATCTCGGTCCTGGAAATTGATTTTTCCGATTCAGCAATGAGCCGGTTTCCTTCCGGGGTAATCTCAGTTACCCGGTAATTCCCGGCATCGAGGCCATATTCAGCCGGATCAAGAGTATAGGAAAATGCAACTTCTTCATCGATATAATTGGCAATAAATATGGCTATGCTGCCATCTTCAGCCTGCCAGAGCCTTGCTTCGGCGGAAGGCGCCCTTCCTGTATGAACCCCACCGCCTCTGAACTCCTCTTCAAAAAACGGGACCTCATTTTCAGGATAAACGGGTTCCCAGAGCCGGCCAAAAGTGAGGTATTTCTTTGTAACCATCCTGTATCTGGCACAATTCTTCATGTATTCAACTTTCCTGCGGAACTGTGGCCTGAACAGATCAAAATCCATCCATCCGATCTGGCGTCCGTCGATAAATCCCTGTCCCACACAAAAGTTGAACAGCACCTCGCTTTTCCTGTAGTCGCACCTGCTTGCATAAAACAGGGTATAACCTGAATACACCACCTGCAACATGGGGATCTCATAATCCGTTGGTCGTCCGGTAAACAAATTAGCCGTTACGAGATCATAGAAGATCTCATTGGCAGATTCAGAAGTGATGACAATATCTTTCCCGTTCTGATGGGCAATATTCAGTGTTTTGCGGTACAGGTTGCGGTAACCGTCTGCCCAGTACCGGCCTCCTCCCAATGGATGCCGGTGATCAGGGTTGAAACAGAGTTCATGCGAATTACACGAAATTTCATCCATGTAGATCCCGTTGGCTCCATAAACGTTTATAATACTGTCGACCACATTGTTTATAGTATAATGCCAGTAATTCTGATTGGGGCACATCGGTGTCAACCTTCCTGCACCGTCTCTGTAAAATTTCTGGTGCAATCCGCCCGCCTGGTCTTTAATTGCATGAGGATCGAGCTTATACCAGTCATATGTCTTGCTATCAGCGCTTAATCCGTTAATATAGGGTACAATAAGCGCTCCTGAATCCACAAGTTCAGCCACCCGTTCCTTAAATCCTTTTAAGGGTGGCAGGAAGTGCGGGTAGTCATTGTCGAAAAAGACATGGTGCCATCCATACCACTGAAAGGCAATCGGGACATCCATTATTTCCATGGCGTTCAGGAATGGCAAATTCATTTCGTGTGGATCGCGTTCATCCCGCCTCCAGGAGCGCGGATCACCCGTGTCTTTGTCCTTATCCGGGGGGAGGTCCCAAACCCAGGTATCGCGGATCCAGAATCCAACATTGGTGGATATTTCAGGAAAACCGGGTCTTTGGGATATGGGCCCCCTGGCGGTCCAAACCTGATTTAGCGCCCATTCGCGATACCGGTGAGCAGCTTCAAGCCAGCCTCCCTGGTAAGGTCCAAAGGAAACCTGGTAATAACCGGGAAGATCGGAGCCGGTGACTCCCATATTTTCAGGGTACCTGATCAGCGATAGCTTCTTATTTTTTGAGTCGACGAAAAAATCTTTTGCCCTCGATTCACCATCTCTGCTTGAAAAGAAGATCCCATTGGTTCCGGAATTAAATGACATAAACTGCATGGGAAAGAAACCCGAAGGGGAACGTCTTTTTAATGTCCCTTTCCATTTATTCAGAAGGTGTCCCCCTGTGCCGGTTACAGGTATGGCGATATCGTATTTTCCTTCAGCAGGAAATCCATTAACGGAGGGACAGGCGACTTCCCAGAGCCCCCAGTAATCTGATTGATTGCTTACAGAAATCCTCCATTTTGCCACACCATCGTTTTCAGGCAATTCTATGGTCACCTTTACCGAGCAAATACTGTCTTCTTCCCAGAACCGCAGGTCATTCCATTCAAGGATAAGCACCTGGTCACCATTTGCTTTCCTTGTTATACTTCCAGAACTGCAGGGTTTATAATTATTGCTGATTGCCGGACGCTGGGTCCCTTTCCCGAAAACAATTTCCCATAACAGATGATCTCCGTCAACGGGATCAATATGATTGTACCCCGTCTCCAGATCGATCATGGCAGATAATCCCATTCCCGCCGGTTCAAAAACATACCTGGCAAATCTGTTTTCAAGTGTATACCCCTGAGAAGGATCAATCATTACTTTCCCGGAGGCACTCTTTCCCGGAAAAATTGCAAACAGGAGCAATAAAATTCGTATATATCTCATTTTCTGTTACTTAAAATGATTGGGCCCATTTTCAAATCGCTATTCAAAATCCAGGGTGATCTAATAATTAAAGTATTGTGATTCATAACATAAATTTAAGCCTGATCAATATTGATATACTCCCGGATCGAAGTACCCTGATTCAGCTTTCAGTTTCTCCATTTCTTTGATCATCTCTGATTTTACCGGTTGATATTCCGGACGGTTTATCAGGTTATCCATCTCTCCCGGATCCTTTTCAAGGTCATATAACTCGTTTATATCAGTGGGCAGATTGGGACTCTCGATATACTTATATTTCTTATTTCTGACTCCCGCTATGGTCACAAATCCAGGGGCATAAGCTTCCTGGAAGTATTCGTACAGGAATGATTCCCGCCAGTCAACGGCTTCATTTTTAAGCAGCGGAACCAATGAGGTACCCTGCATTTCACCGGGTACTTCCGCACCGGCAAGTTCAACGAGCGTCGGGGCAACATCAATATTTAAAACAAATTCAGTATTCCTGCTACCTTCTTCTACCATTCCAGGATACCTTATTATCAATGGTATACGAAGAGACTCTTCATACATCAGTCTCTTATCTCCCCGCTGGTGAGCCCCCAGAAAGAATCCGTTATCACTTCCAAATACAATGATAGTGTTATTCAGTGATTTAAGCTTTTCAAGGGTATTTCTGATTCGGCCATAGCTTTCATCAACCGCCAGCATTGCCCTGAGATAATTCATCACTCTTGGATTCTTTGGATCCCAGGGTCTCGGATCAATTTTGCCCGGGACAGGCTTCCCTTCGCTTTCCTTCCAATTCTTATTATGCACACCATAATACCATCCTCTTCTCAGCCATTCAGGCTTGTCTTCCATATCATCATACCAGTTTTCATATTCCGGGATCATGGCATCCGGGAATGCAGCAGAATCACGTGGAGCCGGGGTAAATGGAGCATGAACCGCCTTATGCCAGAGAAAAAGACAGAATGGTTTTTCCCGTGGTTTTTCTATCCATCGGACAGCATAATCGGTTAAAATATCGGTCATATATCCTTTCTCGATAAATTCGCGGCCGTTTTCATTCAAATCCGGATCGGTATATTTACCCTGTCCATCAAAGCTTAGCCAGTAATCGAATCCTTCTCTGGGTTCTGCGCCCCTATTCATATGCCATTTCCCGAGGAATGCCGTTTCATACCCGGCCTCCTGAAGTACTTGGGGAAGAAACGGCACCGCCGGATCGGGATCACTGTATGAATTAATGTAAACTCCGTTGGTATGAGCATAACATCCGGTCATAAAGCAGGCCCTGCTGGGCGAGCAAAGGGATGTTGTGACAAAGGCATTCTCAAAAACCAATCCTTCTTTGCAAAGCTGATCCAGATTTGGTGTTTGCAAAAAGTGATAACGTCCGTCTTTGCTCAGCACATTCCATGCCTGATCATCAGTCAGGATAAACACAATGTCTGGTTTTGACCTATCTGTATTATTCTTTTTTTGCCTGCTTATACAGCTGGGGAGAATCACCAGAACGATAATTATTAACAGCGAATACTTCATTTTTTGGGTTATTTTCATGTTTTATGTGATATTTATTCCTGTCGTGATATACCCGATATTGAAAATGTATATGATCCTGATCCTACCTCCAATACTGCTTTATCATCCTCCTGGGCCATGATCCTGATCCCTTTGGCCCGGGAAATAGGTTTTCCGCTCTCGGTAATTACAGCACCCGGGCTCACCGGGAGATGAACAGTTGCAGAGGTATTTGCCGGTACCTTCAACTCAAGGATCAACCCACCCGGCTTTTTCTTCCATGCAGAAGAGATGGTTCCATGAATGGTATGTACAGCAGCGTCTACCCAATTAAGGTCATGATCAGGGACAAAGGGTTTGATGATGCATCTTTTAAAACCGGGGGACCTTTCATCCGGGTTGATGCCAGCCAGTACATTGTAAAACCAGGGATCGATGGCAGCGCCAAGCACCACGTGGTTCTGTGAACCTCCGTCTGTCCATTTCTCGGTAATTGTGGTACGCCCGTTCCTGAGGGAGTAGCTCCAGCTCGGGAAATCTGTCTTCAGGGCCATGTTCCAGACCAGATCTTCCCGGCCTTTTTCTGTCAGCAGATCCAACAGATACTTCGTACCCATGTAACCCGTAGTCGGGTGGCCGTCACGGATCTTAACGATGTCTTTCACCAGGGTATTCATCACCTTTTTTTCCAGATCTTCAGGGACCATGCCGAAAAACAGTGGCCATGTCTGGGCGGACTGGGACCGGTCATCATAATAGCCCTCCTGCCGGTTCAGGAATCTGTTATTGAAGGCATTCAGGATCTCACCTGCAAGAAAGCGGAATTTATCTGCATGTTCCTTTTTTCCCAGTACGCCGGCCATTTTTTCCATCACCTGCACATCATGGTAATAAAATGCCGTACTAATGGAAAGGGGCAGGCCGGACCGGCTGTGATATCCTTCGGCCAGTGAGAGGTGGTCACCCCATTGCGATTGCTGAAGATACCCGATCATATGAGGCTTCAGGACTGGCTCTCCAAACAAGGGATTGCTTCCATTTTCTTTTGGTTTAATGTCTGAACGGCCCTGGCTCGCAAGGTAGTTCATGTAGCGCAAAATAGCGTCATAATTTTCTTCCAGTACGGTTGTATCACCGTAATAAATGTATTGATACCAGGGCATGATCACAAAAGAGGAACTCCATACCATGTCCTCCCCAATTCCTGCCCGGGGGACCATATATCCGACACGCCCCAGGGGATCCTGCTGGTCCCGGTAATCCCGGAACCATTTTGTATAAACCCTCTGGATATTCATATTGAGCATGGCTTCCTGAGAAGTCATCAGGGCGTCCGCTCCCCAGCCCTGGCGTTCAGGACGCTGTGTGTCGTCTGTGGGAACTCCCATCTGTATGTTGCAACGCTGGGATTGAACCGTGCAGAGGTGGATGTGGTTGATCAGGTCGTTGCTGCAGGTAAAGCTGCCGGCCGGGGCAACGGCATTCTGAACGAACCGGCCTTCAAGCTTTTCCAATCCGGGTGTGCCGGGATATCCGGTTACTTCAATATACTGAAAACCATGATAGGTGAAACGGGGCTCGAAAACTTCCGGACCCCGGCCTTTGAGGATGTAATGATCTTCCTGAAGGGCTGCCCGTGAACTTGACGGATCAATCATTCCATCGGGATGGATCTGCTCCGCAAATCGCAATATTACCTCCGTTCCGGCCTGTCCCTGCACCGTTAGCCGGACCCATCCGGCAATATTCTGACCCAGATCGAACACAAAGGTATCCGGACTGGGTTCATATACGGATACGGGTTCAATGATTTGGGTTACTAGACCCGGTTCATGCAATGCGGAATAAAGTTTTCCACCCGGTGATGGGACCACATTGGCATGGTTCCAGGACCGGTCATTGAAACCGGGTTGATCCCAACCTTCCTGTTCCAGGCGGGCATCATAATGTTCACCGTCAAACAGGCAATTAAAGGTAATGGGGCCCCAGGAGGACTTCCAGCTGCCGTCCGTCACCACCCGGGATTTGCTGCCGTCCGCATATTCGATATCAAGCTGCAGGATGGCACGCGGCGACCCGTACCATTGCATCTGCCAGCCCCAGTATTTCTTTTGTCCATTAAACCAGCCATTGCCCAGCATGATTCCGAGGGCATTGATCCCTGTGTTAAGGTCAGAGGTAACATCATAGGTATCGTATAGAATGCGTTTACGAAAATCGGTTTTCGAGGGAGCCAGGACATGACGGCCAACCTTCTCTCCATTTAACCGGAGTTCATAGAATCCAAGTCCCGCTATAAAGAGCCTGGCTCGTCTTACTGGTTTTTTGACATTGAATTCATGTCGGAATAACGGGGACCGTGAATCGGGAATGACATTTTGCACCTCTTCCGAGACCTTCCGTTCATAGAAGACATCGACATCCGACCACACCTCATTCGCACCACCCCTTCCTATCCAGTCTGCCGTCCAGTCTTCTTCGCTGAATAAGCCGGTGTTAAACGTCCCTGCTTCACTGTAAGGATGAATTTTACCGGCTTCGTCCCGGATACGTACCTTCCAGAAGTATTCCCTGTTGCTTTCCAGGGGGAGTCCACCGTAAGTTACCTGGGAGGATTGGTCCGAAACCAGCAGGCCCGGGTTCCACATGTCTCCTTCATCCGCATCCAGAATTTCCATGCTTGATGCCACCAGGATCTGGTATGCGGTCTGTCTGCGCCCCCTGCCTTCCAGATCCATGATCCAGGTAAACCGCGGTTTTGGTATATCCAGGGCCACAGGGGAGGGATCGTATTCAACCAGGAGGTCAGCTAAAGGCCTTTTCGACAACCATTCACGGTAATGCTGCTTCATACGATGCAACTGGGAATCCGGCTCCGGCCCGGTTTGTCCGGACATCCTGAGAGAGCAGGACAGGATAACAAGTAATATTATTGTATTTTTCATTTCCGGTTATTGTTATGTCATTGGCCTGGCATGGCAGCCATTCTGACCTGTGTTTCTTATCATTTCACTTGTTCCACACTTTAATGGATTGCTCCCCGGAACTTAAGTCTCTGAAGGGACCAACGGAATTTGAACCGTCTTCCCGGCATTTATTGAAGTAATCCTTGTTAAACAGGATGGATGTGCCGTCAGAATTCTCAAATATGACTCCCGGCACCATGGCCTCCCCCAGATCAAAACCGTTTATTATCTTACTCTCCATGTTGGGAAATACGTCGCTCACTTCTAAGAACAGGTAAATGCCATCCGCCTGAACTTCAATCCGGATATTTAAGTCAGAGTTTCTGTCCACTATTTCATTCACACCATTTTTATAAGGAACTGCCCCGTTCAGGTAAAGGTTATTATCGGCTATTACAGGTAGTTTAACTTTCGACATTTCCGAGATTGGGAATCCGGTTTCCGGCATTACTGTTGGGTGAATGTCATACATATCCAGGCCGTAATCCATCGTTCCTTCCTTCCTTTTCCACCTGTTGGCATTTTCAAAAATATCATAGGGCGGTGCAGGTGTTTTGGTAAAGATATTATTTATATACCGGTCGTCACCTGACTGCAATGTCATAATCCCGGCCACTTTGGTGGAGTGGGGATAATGATATGGCGTAAATCTTTCGCTCTCCCCGCCCTCACATATCTGGCCGGTAAAGAGATTATTTATGTATGCACTGCCCACGGCTATGTTCCACAGGTTAAGATCGGATAAAAAACAATTGTTATCAATGATGTGTGGTCCATGGCTCACTTCAAGGTGAAGGTCCATCCAGCTATTGTCGTACAAAAGATTACCCGAAATCCTTATGCCCTGGGCCTGCCAGTCGATCCACATTCCTTTGAATGTGTTGTGGATGCAATTGTTTTTTATCAATACATCTATGGGCGCATGCAGTTTTATGCCCCCCATTTCAAACCCTCCCCACTGGCGCTTTACATATATATCGTAGATATGGTTTCCATGGATCTGGCTGAATATTGCCCCCATGTCTCCGCAGATACCCGTTTGTTCGCAATGTGAAATGGTATTGTTCCGTACAATATGAGAGCCTATATTCTCTTTTGACCAGCCATTCCTTATCGCCCTGAATACCACCTCCAACTGGCTGATATGGCCACTCTTTTTCTTATACACAGAGGAATAGTTTTGCCCCGTGCTGCGGTCTTTTCCAAGACTGATGCCTGTACATTTCGAGTGGCTGATGGTGTTGTTCTCGATGATCCAGCCTTTGCTCCAGTTTGGCCCGATGAGTCCCGTTTGCTCGGCCGTGGGAGGGGCCCAGGTGGTGGCTGCCTGGCTCAATGTAAATCCGCTGACCGTGATGTAATCAATGCCGGTCTTCTTCGGGAAGAACACCGCCGGCCTCACATTGATCTCAACCAGTTCCCTGTTGGGGTTAGAACCGTGAAAATTGGCCCAGATCGTTGTGGTTTTACTGTCGCTTTCACAGTACCACTGGTGGAGGGAGCCTTCCTGGTCCTGTGCGCCCTTTAAGGGCACAGGATCTAGCACATTCTCCAGCGAATCGATCTCGTAAAGCGATTTCCCGTTAAGGTATACCTCCCCGGTATGGTGGTCCCGCCCGAAATCACGGAACCAGTCGGCCTTTATGATTTCCCGGTAGGGATTGTAATCACCAAAATAGCCATTGTCCAGGGTTACCTTCCATACCCCGTTCCCTACCTTTTTCCATCCTTTTACGACTTCCGATCCCTTGATCACCACTTCTTCACCTTCCGCTGCACGATACACGATCCGGTTCAGGTGGCTGGTCCCCCCAAAAGATGGATCCACCCATTCGCGGTAGGTTCCGGCTTGAACCGTTATGGTATCCCCTGCCCTGGCCACCCTAGTGGCCGCCGAGATTGTTTTGAACGGATGTCCTGCAGAACCGTCCGCATCATCACTTCCGTTTAAGGAGACATGGTACTCCCCGGCAAGGGCATTGAAACTTACCAGGACAGATATTCCTGTGAGGAAAAGAAAGACTTTTACATTCATCATTGATCCTATTTGTATATGAAATGTTTGGATTATTTTGGCCATAATTTTAGTAAGTTTTCTCCCATGCTGAAAATAGCAAACGGGCCTGCTTCATTCCTGTTTTCCTGTCTACTCGCGTTGAAGTAATCGTTATGGAACAAAACAGCTGTACCATCGGGGTTATCAAATACAGCTTCCGGTACTACAGCTTCTCCAAAGTCAAAACTGTTTATCATCCTACTTTCCACTCCGGCAAAATCTTCACTTGTCTTTAAGATCAGGTATATGCCATCCTCCTTTTCTTCAATCCGGATATCTATTTCAGCGTTTCTGTCCACCACCTCATTCACACCTTTTTTATAAGCAACAGCCCCGTTCAGGTACAGGTTGTTTTCTGCATTTACCGGAAGTTTAACTTTCGACATTTCGGAGACTGGGACACCGGAATCCGGTAGAACTGCCGGGTAAAGGTCATACATTCCAAGGCCAAAATCCATCGTTCCTTCCTCCCTTTTTGGCCGGTTGGCTTTCTCAAAAACATCATAAGGCGGTGCAGGTGTTTTGATAAAAACATTATTAATATAGCGGTCGTCTCCACCCTGTATTGTCATCAACCCGGCTACTTTGGTGGAGTGGGGATAATGGTAAGGCGTGAATCTTTCGTTCTCCACGCCTTTGCAAACCTGACCGGTAAAAAGATTATGAACATATGCACTGCCTACTGCCATGTTCCAGAGGTTGAGATCAGATAAAAAGCAATTATTATCGACGATATGAGGCCCATGGCTCACCTCCATATGAAGGTCCATCCAGCTGTTGTCGTAAAATAGATTCCCCGTAATTCTTATCCCCTGGGCCTGCCAGTCGATCCATATTCCTTTGAAGGTATTATGGATACAATTGTCTTTTATCAATACATCAATGGGTGCATGGAATTTGATGCCTGCCATATCAAAACCACCCCATTGCCGTTTTATATGAATATTATAAATATGGTTGTTATAGATCTGGCTGAAGACCGCGCCCAGGTTCCCGAGAATGCCGGTTTTTTCACAGTAGGATATGGTATTGTTCCTGACAATATGTGAACCTACATTTTCTTTTGACCAGCCGTTTTTAAGTCCGTTGAAAACAACCTCCAGCTGACTGATGTGACCGTTTTTTATATTGTATTCTGAGGAATAGTTCTGTCCGGTGCTGCGTTCTTTTCCAAGCGTTATGCCTGAACATTTCGAATGGTTGATGGTGTTGTTCTCAATGATCCAGCCTTTGCTCCAGTTGGGTCCGATGAGTCCCGTCTGATCGGCCGTGGGAGGGGCCCAGTCGGTTGCTGCCTGGCTTAATATAAATCCGCTGACCGTAATGTAATTTATGCCCGTTTTCTTCGGGAAGAACACCGCCGGCCTGACATTGATCTCAACGAGCTCCCTGTTGGGATCAGACCCGTGAAAATTTGCCCAGATCGTTGTGGTTTTGCTGTCGCTTTCACAGTACCACTGGTACAGGGAGCCTTCCCGGTCCAGTGCACCTTTTAGGGGTACAGGATTAAGCACCTTCTCCAGTGAGTCGATCTCGTAAAACGATTTCCCATTAACACCGATTTTCACAAGCTAAATTACCTATAATTTTCTGATTCTTTAAAAATTCCATATTATTGAAATTCAGTGTGTTATCTGCTTATTTCATTTGAAAGGCTTTTTTCTATTAGAGGTAAATAATGATTCTTTTTAAAATAATGATTTTCATTAAATTATGGTCTGACTTCCAAAACGCCTGTTAATATTGAGTTGATAAAATTTTCTTGCTATTTTAACATATTTAAGTATATTTATGGCGTTAATAAATACCTATAATATAATGATGCCAGAAGAGTACTTTAACCAGATGAATCTTCCCATTAAAAAGCAATATGATGCCCTGCGGGATTTTTTTCATTACAGGCAAAAAGCCGAAGCGGTTTCTTCCAAATACGGGTATACCGTTAAGAGTTTTTACTGGATGGTACATAACTTCAGGGAACAGCTTAAAAACAATCCGGATACCGATCTG
>DAOWJB010000304.1 GCA_030640625.1 Bacteroides sp. | reverse complement strand
TAGCCCATTATTTATTTGATGTCACGAAAGAAGAAGAGGTAAAATCAGCCATCCAAACCATTGAAAAAGAGGTAGCCCCGATCGATATCCTGGTAAACAATGCCGGGATCATCAAGCGGATCCCATTCCTCGAGATGGAGGCCAAGGATTTTACAGATGTGGTAGATGTGAACCTGACAGGTCCCTTTATCATGTCGCGGTATGTGGCTGAAAAAATGGTGGCTCGTGGTCAGGGTGGAAAGATCATCAATATGTGCTCCATGATGAGTGAATTAGGAAGAAATACAGTCAGTGCGTATGCTGCGGCGAAAGGGGGACTCAAAATGCTAACCCGGAATCTGGCAACCGAGCTGGCCAAATATAATATCCAGGCAAACGGTATCGGTCCGGGTTATTATGCAACAGCCCAAACGGCAGCCATTCGTGTCGGGGGTCATCCATTTAATGATTTTATTATCAACCGCACGCCGGCAGGACGCTGGGGACAGCCGGAAGAACTGCAGGGAGCAGCCATCTTCCTGGCTTCAAAGGCTTCCGATTTCGTGAATGGCCATGTACTATACGTGGATGGAGGGATACTGGCTACCCTGGGCAAGCCGGCTAATGAGTAGTAATACACCCTAAACCTCTCAATATGAAAAAGTTGAACAATGTTTTCTTTTTAGTCGTTCTATTGCTGTTTTTAAACGGCTGCAACCAGAACAGGCCTTTGTATACATTTTCGGTTGAAAATAAACTCCAGGTAGCACGTATGAACGAGACTGTTTCCATACAAAAATCAGACCTGGGCAATATCACCTGTGAATTGTTCTCAAGATTTTCTGTGCAGGATTCTAGGACTGGAGAATATTTTCCCGTACAGGTAATTGATGAAGATTTGGACGGTGAACTGGATTACCTCCTGTTCCAGCCTGTACTTGATGCTGGTGAGACCAGGAATTATAGCCTGCTTGCTGATGTTGATACCAGCTTGCTGCCAAAGCCAGGGAAAAGTACCTTCAGCAGGTTTGTACCCGAGCGTACAGACGATTATGCCTGGGAGAATGACCGGGTGGCTTTCCGGACTTACGGTCCCACTGCACAACAAATGGTGGAAGAGGGAAATCCTGCAGGAACGCTTTCCAGCGGTATTGACTGCTGGCTGAAACGTGTGGATTATCCCATCATCAACAAATGGTACAAAAAAGCCCTGGAAGAAGGGGGATCTTACCATGAAGATACCGGCGAGGGACTGGATGATTTTCATGTTGGTGCCAGTCGCGGATGTGGCGGTGTCGGGATCTGGAGTCCCGGGGAGGAAAAATTGTATATCTCCCGGAATTTTACCCAATGGGAGAGGATCGCCCTTGGTCCCATCCGTACACTATTTGAGCTGACCTATGCTCCCTGGTCCGCACCGGTTGGAATGGTGGAGGAGAAAAAGATCATTTCACTCGATCTGGGAAGCAACCTTGCAAGGTTTGAGATCCTGATTTCAGCAGATGAGCCTGTAGAGGAACTTAGTGTTGGACTCACGCTGCATGAAAAGGAAGGGAATATTCAGGCGGATCAGGAAAAAGGCTGGTTCAGCTACTGGCAACCCCACGGGGATTCTGAACTGGGCATGGGAATTGTCGTGGAACCTGAATACCTGGCCGGATATACAGAACATGATGTAGATGAGCGTGATCAGAGCCACCTGCTGGTGCACCTGAAACCCATTAAGGGGAAGATTGTTTATTATGCCGGGTTCGGCTGGAAGAAAGGCGGGCAGTTCGACACTGAATCAGCATGGATTGAATACCTGGACGGATATGCACAGAGATTGAGTTCACCAATTAGTTATCACATAAAATAGATCATTATGGCAGTATTGAAATTTAGTGAAGTGCCATATGAGGTTGTCCGTGAGGGACTCCAGCGTAAAATCATCCATACGGATAGCCTGATGTTGGTTTTGATTGATCTCAGTGATGGTCCCTGGGAGAAACCTGAACCACCACATTCCCATCCCCACGAACAGACATCATACGTGGCCCGGGGGGAGATCATTTTTTTCTGTGAAGGAGAAGCCGACCAGCATTTAAAGGCCGGAGATATGTTTGCCGTTCCTTCAGGCAGGAAACACACGATACAACTGCTTACAAAAGAGGTGCGGTTGATTGACAGTTTTAATCCAATCAGGGAGGATTTCCTCTGATGATTTAGTGGTAGAATGAAAACAGGACAAAACACATGAAAGTCGCCCTATTAAGTGAATATAGAAAGTTTCAATGGATCGACAGGGAGATTGCTGAGCCCGGATCCGGCGAAGTGCAGATAAGGGTCTCATTTGCAAGTATTTGTGGGACCGATATGCATATTTTTAACGGGGATTTTCATCCCCGTACACCGGTTCCTTTTATACCCGGTCACGAGGTAGCTGGAATTGTTGAACGGGTCGGTCCGGATATAACAGGCTTTTCACCCGGAGACAAGGTAGCTGTGGACCCCTTGATCTGGTGCGGGGAATGCCCGGCTTGTAAAGCCAATCATTATCCTGCATGTAACTCCCTCAAATTGATCGGGATCGATGTAGACGGTGGATTTTCTGAATACATTAATATAGATCAGAAGATGTTGTACAAAGCGCCGGCAAAGGTTCCTGTTGAACATCTTGCACTCACGGAAATATATGGCATAGGCTTCCATGCCTGCAACCGGGCAGGTGTAATACCGGGAGACTCCCTGGCCATTTGGGGAGCGGGTCGCGTAGGACAGGTCATTCTTCAGGCGGCCAGGACCATCACTGATGCACCCATTTTCATGGTGGATATCGTAGAGAAACGACTACAGATTGCTACGGGGGCATATAAAAATATTATCCCCCTTAATGTATTGAAAGAGGATCCCATAGAAACCATCTGGAAGCATACAGCCGGGAAGGGTACTGATATTGCTTTTGAAGCTGTTGGGCATCCGCTTTTCCCGGATAAGACGGTACATCCTGTAAGGGGTGCCATTCAGAGTATCAAGGGTGGTGGCAGGGTTTGTGTATTGGGACTGGCAGATGATCCGGCTCCGATTGTTTTCAAGGAACTCATATGGAAGGAGGCAATGATCATTGCTTCCCGGGTCAGCCATGGCGAATATCCGACCGTCATTGATAAGCTTGATAAAGGAGCACTTAAACCGGAAGCCCTGATCTCAGGGATCATGCCAGCGCACCAGATCCAGGAGGCATTCGAAAAGGTAGAACAGGACCCGGCCAATTATCTGAAAATACTTTTGCAGTTTAAGGATTGACAAGAACCCGATCGGGCAATTCCAAAAACCTCTCCTATGAAAAAATATTAATTTTGCGATTGAAATCGATAAATTTATGATAATCCGATACCTTGAATCCATTATACAATCCCGGTTGGATGTAAAAGGGGTTCCTGTCACTTGATTCCGTGGGGTAACAGGTTCATTCCGGACTAGATGTTGCTTTATTTTGGCTGCAAGGAGCTGTATTCCCTGGCCCAGCTATCCCATTTCGCTGATAATTCCCCGACGATCTCCGGATGATCATTGGCCAGGTTGCTGGTCTCGGTAATATCTGTATCCATGTCATAGAGTTCCCAATCCGATTCCAGTCCGAATGATACAAGTTTCCATTTACCTTCCCGGATGGCCTTGCCTCGCCTCCATTCCCAGTATAATGGAGTATTGCGCTGTAAATCTTCACCTTTCAGGACAGGCAGGAGACTTATGCCCTGTACAGGTGTAATGCTGTCTCCCTTGAAGATACCCGGGTATTCGGCCCCGGCAATCTCGGCCAGGGTAGGCATGATGTCGATGAAATGCCCGCAAAAATCACTCACCCTGCCGCCATCTGAGATCACTTCCGGCCAGTAGGCGATCAGGGGTGTGCAAATGCCTCCTTCATGACTGTAATTCTTAAAATAACGGTAGGGTGTATTGCTCACATTCGCCCAGTCCCCTGCCAGGGAAGTCCACCGAGTCAGCGACCCAATCTCACCTTCCCCCGGGATCCTTACTACTTCTGCAGAAGAACCATTATCTGACATAAAGAGGATGAGGGTGTTCTGGTCCTTGCCAAGCTGCCGGAGCTTTGCCAGTATCCTTCCAATATTCTGATCCACCCTGTCGATCATGGCTGCATAAACGGCCATTGTGAGGGCTTCGGTTTCCTGTTTTTCCGGACTCAGCTCCATCCATGGAGGGAATTGAGGCTCCGAGAGCTTGAACCTTTCATCAATCAATCCCATCTCCAGTTGCCGGGCAGTTCGGGCCTGGCGGATCTTTTCATAACCTGCCCTGTACATGTCCCTGTATTTGTCAATATCCTCGGGCCAGGCCATCAGGGGGTCATGAGGGGCCGTATAAGCCATGAACAGGAAAAAGGGATTGTTTTCTGAACCATACTGATCAAGCCATTCGAGGGCATAGTTGGTAAAATAATCCGTGGTATAAAAGTCCTCAGGAGGTGTATACGGAATTATCAGGCTGTCATCAATGCACCAGGCCCGGGGGCTTAGCCTGGGCTTTTGTGCCGGAACACCCTCATCCGGACGCTGAATACCCGGATTGAAATGATTGCATGCTCCGTCACGCAATCCATAATACCTGTCAAAACCGCGGGTAACCGGGTTTTCAATCCCATGGTGTTTGCCTGACCAGAGTGTCCGGTAGCCTGCTGTTTGCAATACCTCTCCCAGGGTGACCGCATGAATGGGTTGACTGTACCCCCTGTCATAACCACATTGCTGGGCATATACACCGGTCAGCAAACAGGCTCTCGAGGGAAAGCATTTCGAGGTATTGTGAAACTGGGTAAACCGGATCCCCCGGTGTGCAAGGCTGTCGAGGTTTGGCGTACTGACCTCTCCACCATAACAACCTATATCTGACCAGCCCATATCATCCACCAGTATGAGAAGGACATTCGGGCGGTTTTCTTTCCCCGTATCCGGTCCCTGGCAGGAAACCATGATTATTGCCAGGATGATCAATATGCAGGTCCTGATCACAGGATCCAATGGTTTCGAATAGGATCTAAATGTTTGGTCCCCAGCCTGGTTCATATTCCCGTCCCCAGTATTTCTTCATGATCTTCTTGTTTGTAATATGGCCTGTATCCGGATCACAGGAAAGTGTCTCTCCGGTCCGGTAAGCAATATTGGTCAGGTGGCAGAGAAGGGTACTCCGGGCAGCTTCTCCCAGGACGGAATTTTGTTTCGCTTTGCCCTGGATTGCCTCCATAAAATTTTGAATGTGTCCGGTGGTAAGGCCACCGCCTCCTCCGAGTCCGGTTGTAACATTCAGGGATTGTTCACTCTCTTCCTTCACCAGTTTTCCTGCCAGGTCATACTGCTTGTATCCGTTCCTGTTTATCCTTACAGAACCTTCAGAACCGTAGATGATATTTCCCCGGTCATCCCCATAGGTCTGGATATTATTCCTGCTTTTACCATCCCATATAATGGTCTTGTTCCCCGGGTACCGGAAAGTGGCATTAATGGTATCATACATGGTCCAGTCATCATTTACAAATTGGAATTTTCCACCGTTAACAGATACTTCTTCCGGGTTTGATACCTGCAACACCCAGCGGGCAACATCCAGTTCATGGGTGGCATTGTTTCCGGTTTCACCTGTTCCCCAGGGCCAGAACCAGTGCCACATGTAATCGAAATAAATATCCTTGAAGGCTTCACGGGGAGCAGGACCCTGGAAAAGATCCCAGTCAAATCCTTCAGGTACCGGGACCACCTTGCCATTTCCGATATCTCCCCGTTTGTTACTGTAGTAGGCGACGACCGTATATGGATCGCCTATCAGTCCATCATGAATTTCCTTGATGATCTTCCGGGCTGTTTGTTGCGACCTTTGTTGACTTCCCATCTGTACTACCTTATTGAATTTCTTCTGGTACTCCTGGATGATTTCCCCTTCCCGGGGATTGTGTCCGAGGGGTTTCTCCACATATACATGTTTGCCAGCTTCCAGGGCCATCCAGGTCCCAGGAACATGCCAATGGTCCGGGGTCAGGTTGAACAGGGCATCCAGTGCTGGATCAGCCAGCATCTCCCGGAAATCGTTAACCGCCTTGGGTTTATATCCAAGTGCTTCATTGATGGAGGCCGCATATTTATCCCGGCGTTCCTTCACGACATCTGATACGAAGAGGATATTGAGCTTGTCCTGCAGATCCTTGAATGATGCTAACATGGCTTTACCTCTGCGGTAGCAGCCGGCAACCCCAATGTTGAGCCTGTCATTTGCCCCCAGGATACGGCTGTAACTTTTAGCGGTGAGGTGTTGAGCACCCAGGGTTATCCCTGTGGCAGCAACGGCTGATTTCTTTATAAAATCTCTTCTTTTGGTTTGCATTGTGTTTTAGTTAAACATTTAGCCAGTAGGTGATCTTGAAAACCAGTGCCCGGCTTTTGGATTTGAAAACATCCCCGAAATAGTTATCCGTATAAACAATATAGATGTCTGAAGCAGGCTGGTAGCGCCACTGGAAACGGGCATTTACATTTACATTATTGATCTGGTTGTTGTACTGGATGAGCATGGCAAAGTAGAGTGTTTTGGTGAAGGTGATATCAAATTTTGGACCGATCAGGTAAAGGTCGGCATCGTGGTAGGGATCAGGTAAGTGAACGCGGTTGTAACTGAAATTCAGTGAAACCACTCCAAAAGGCCTGAACCGGTAATTTGCATCTCCCTCTATCTCAAACCGTGTTCCGTTATAATACTCCCCCATGCGGCCACGGGCATCAAATGATAAGGGTTTCCGGATATCTGAACGGACAAAATACCTGAAATAATAATTATGATAATCTGATCCGGCGGGTAATTCGGGACCGTCGATCCGGGAAGGATCAAAATCATCAGTCAGCAATATGTATTCCTTGTTACCACTGACATACGCAAACATCTGGTTATTGAAGCGGAGCATATAACGCAGTCCCCATGTCTCATCAGTTTTCCGGTTTCCCATATCCCAGTATCCCTCATATTCCAGACTGGGACCGTGCCTGTTGATCATCCTGGAATTCGGATAGAAATCATAGCCCACCTCGGGGGTAATACGCTTAAAGCTGGTGCGGCGGACATATCCGACTTCCGCATTGTAATCTTCTCCAACCAGGCTATGTGACCATCGCAGGTCCCAGTGTTCATCCTGGTATTGGATTGAGGCACCGTGGGAAAATGGTGAATTTCCGGCATCTGGACCAAAGGAGTGATGGTAAAAGATCTTTCCGGTCCACCTGTTATCCAGCGAAGCGAGATTAAAGTCAAGTCCGGCTACACGGTTCCAGCTCCTCAACTCGGCTGAATCAGCCTCAGGACTAAGAATCTCCACGGGTTGTTTGTTTACAAAAATGGCAGCTATATTGGAGCGTGCAAAAACACGGCGCTGAACCGCCGCCACTGCATAATTGATGCTGGGTATGCCGATTTCTTTTTCGTCTGCCGCCTGCATGGTCATGGCACCGATCCGCCAGTCCTTATTGATCCTGCCGCTCAGGCGTGCTCCAAAATATATGGGATTTTCAATGTTTTGCCCGGTATTTGTATCCCTTGCAATACCAATCCGCCGTGAAAAAAATGGCCGGAGTGACCTGCTTCCAAAATCAGCGAATAAATCGCCGTTCTCGAGAAAAAATTGCCTTTTTTCCGGGTAGTAGATCTCGAATCGGTCGAGGTCCGTTACCTGCTGGTCGACTTCCACCTGTGAGAAATCTGGATTTACGGTCAGATCGAGGTTGAGAGATGAGGTGAGCCCGATTTTGACATCGGTCCCAAGTCCCCTGATAAATTTCCCCGCTGTGCCTTCTTCGAAGTTTTTAGCTCCCCCGACCTTCGCGTAAGGGATGATGGAAATATTACTGATCGGTTGGTTCAGCGGTTGATCCCATTGCAACTGCCCGGTATGGGCAAGGGAGGTCATGCTGAAATTCCGAGGGATCCAGTTCCAGTTTGAATATTCATTCTGCTTGTAATCGATACGGACAAAATTCACCCGCCAGGTTTCAATGCCTTCCTTATACCTGAGGGTTTTAAACGGAATGGCAATTTCCACAACCCAATGGTCTTTGTGCCTGGAAACCTTGGAAAACCATTTGTTATCCCAGGAAACATTCTCATCGTGCCTGCCACTACCACCATTGATGATCAATGATTCCCTTTGTACACCATAGGGTGTAATGCCAAAAAGAAATCCATTGGACAGGTCGCTGAAAGGATCAATAATGATATTCAATGCATCATTGCCTGATCCTTCAAAATCCCTTCGAAGAGATGAAACCACATAATCACCATCTACATCATCATAACATATCGCACCAACGTATAAGAAATCTTGGTCATAGGTAAGCTTTACTTCTGTGTGTGTCAGGGCAATGGAAGTATCTGCCGGAAACCGCTGGAAGAAATCTGCTGCAGGCTCCGCGAGCAGCCAGGACTCTTCATCCAGTACTCCGTCAAGACGGATGATGGAATTTGCTTTTTTTATTGTAACTGATTTGAGATTAACTGGTACAGCCCGGACAATGCCAGTAAGACCAGCCGATAATAGAACTAAAACCAGATTTCGGAGCAGTCTGTTCATGTGATGAGGCACTTATTCAGCATAGAATCCAAAATACTGCCTCGCATTATAATAACAGATGTTCTCAACCATTTTGCCGATAAGCTCCATGTCATTGGGGATCAGTCCATTTTCCACATCATTGCCCAACAGATTGCATAAGATCCTTCTGAAATATTCATGACGGGGAAAGGAGAGGAAACTCCTCGAATCAGTTAACATTCCCACGAAGTGGCTTAACAATCCCAGAAGTGACAGATCGTTCATTTGTTTTTCCATGCCATTCTTCTGATCGAGGAACCACCAGCTTGATCCGAACTGCATTTTTCCAGGAGTGGATCCGTCGTTGAAGTTATACAACATGCTGGCAATGAGTTCATTGTCCCTTGGATTCAGGTTATAGACAATCGTCTTGGTAAGTTTTTCCATTTGCTCAAGCCGGTCGAAGAATTTTGACATGGGACGGGCCACCTCAAAATCACCGATGGAATCGAAGCCGGTATCCGGACCAAGAAGTTCAAGCATGCGTGAATTGTTATTCCTGATGGCCCCTATATGGAATTGTTGTGTCCAGCCTTTCTCATGATCCATCATGGCGAAAACGATCAGCATGCCAGATTTAAATTTCAGGATCTCCTCTGAAGTAAGCTTCTTGCCTGAGCGGACCTTTGTGAATATTTCTTCAAGTTCTTTCTGGCTGTATGCTGAAGCATACATGGTTTCAATACCATGATCAGAAAGCCGGCAACCATTTTCGTGGAAGAAATCATGCCGCTTCTGAAGGGCTTCGATTAAGTGCGTAAAGGAATTAATGTCCATTCCGGCAACCTCTGCAAGCCTGTCAATATACAGCTTGTATTTGTTTGTATTCTCAACTGCCATGGCTTTATCAGGTCTCCAGGCCGGGAGCATTTTTATCTCGAACCCATCTTCTTTGACTTTCTTGTGATGTTCCAGGCTGTCCACCGGATCATCAGTCGTACAGACTACTTCAACATTCATTTTCCGGAGGATATTCCGGGTGCTGTATTCCGCCCGGTTCAGCATGGTAACCGTCTCATCATAGATCTCTTTTGCCGTATCTCCATTGAGGATCTTTGTGATTCCAAACGGGCGTTTTAGTTCCAGATGTGTCCAGTGGTACAGAGGATTACGCAGCGTAAAAGGAACCGTTTCCGCCCATTTCTGGAATTTCTCAAAATCAGTCCTGTCCCCGGTAATGAATTCCTCCGGTATACCATTGGCCCGCATTGCCCTCCACTTGTAATGATCCCCCTTTAACCAGATCTGGGTCAGGTTTTCAAACTGCTTGTCATCTGCAATCTCATCCGGAGGAAGATGGCAGTGATAATCAATGATGGGCATGTCTTTGGCATGCTCATGGTACAGCATCTTGGCTGTTTTGGTTTCCAGCAGGAAATTGTCACCAAGGAATTTTTTCATAAGATGCAGTATTGGTTCTATATTACAAATCGAACAGTCTTTTCAAATGTCTTTCAAAGATATTCTCTTCTACATTCTGACCAATAATCCCGGCATATTTTTCAAGTTTATTATAATATTCATCACCCAGTTCTGCTGCTACCTTGTAGCCCACATGTATCAACTGGCGAAAGCTACTGTTATAATCCGGATGACCGGGGATATGCCTGAGGGTATCGGCAAATTTATCACTACTCCAACCATCCACTGACCCGGGTGAGGGTAGCGCTTCAGGATTGATGTCAATAACGGCCGCATAAGGTGCACACAGGGCTTCCTGCCTCTCAAATGCATTTCGGTAAACCTTTTTGGCAAGTTCCAGTGCTTCACCTTCTGCTGCTGCCAATCCGATAATTTCTTCCAGCCAGGTAGTTCCGGCTGTCTTGACATGTATTCCTTTATCATATTTTTTAATTAGCCTGCCGATAACCGGGTAAATGCTGAACTTGTCACTTCCTGAGTGGACGCTCAGCTTAAGGTTACCTGGTAATCCAAATGTTTTAACGGCAAAGTCAATTAACAGCAGGTCCTCTTCAAATTCCTTTTCAAATTGCTGAATGTCCCCTTCGTAATCCACTCCTTTATTGAACCTCCCGGTGAACTTGGGGGCAATGGTCTGCAGGGGAAGCTTCTCTTCGGCCAGTGCACCGAGTATAAAGAATAATTCCACAGGTGATTGGGGATCCGCGACCTCATCCATGGAGACCTCCGGTATAAATAACCCCTCCCCCTTGATGCTGGAAATGTGCCTGTAGATCTCAGCAGCTTTCTGTGTGGCGTAAAGGTATTTATCAGCGATTTCCGTCAACAGTTCTTCCGTGATCTGGTAGGACTTACTGATACCGGGTATATTCAGCTCACCAATGTATTTTCTGTTATGCTGGAGGAAAGCATTTTTTTTATCAGCATCTGCAGGTTCGAGAATATAATCTGCAACATCAATGGTGAAAAAATCTGAATGCTCAATATACGGATCAACATTAGACAGATTAATATGATCGGCATCCACATGATATTCTCCACTCCATCCAAGACTTTTTACTGATTCATCTGCTTCTGTTTTGACATCCGCAGGGGAGGTCCCTACGATACCGTGTTCCCGGTTGGACTTATTCCAGACCGGAACGATCTCAATCCCGGTTTCTTTTGCTTTCAGCAGGGCACTGAG
Organism: Bacteroides sp.; assembly: GCA_030640625.1. Classification (GTDB taxonomy): domain Bacteria; phylum Bacteroidota; class Bacteroidia; order Bacteroidales; family SM23-62; genus SM23-62. Next base: position 1,409 of record DAOWJB010000304.1, on the reverse strand, counting down.
CTGTGCTTTTCCCTGGTGACCGAAACGATCACCTATTCCAAATGAGTATTTTCCTATTTCCATTTTTATTGTGTTATATAAATTTTTGCCGTGTGCGCACACGAAATTACAAATAATTTTTTACATTTGTCCTAAGAATGACCAAAAACTTTTAGAAATCAACCAGGGATAAACGCATCCTATTCAAACCAGGCATTGAAAGTCAGGATTAAGGATATAGCAGACCGTGCAGGCGTTTCAGCCGGAACCGTCGACCGGGTAATACACAACCGGGGGGAGGTGTCGGAGAAGACCCGGAAAAGGGTGATTGGCATATTAAAAGAGCAGCATTACGAACCGGATATTCTGGCCCGGACACTGGCATCCAGGCATCCTTTGAAAGTGGCCGTTCTGATCCCTTTCCACACACCGGAGAACTGGTTCTGGAAAAAGCCATTGTCCGGAATATACGATGCCTGCTCGGAGCTTAACCATTTCAAGATTGAGGTCAGGGAATTCCTCTATGACCAATTTGCCAAAGGTGATTTCATTGAAAAAGCAGATGAGGGACTGAATTATTTACCGGATGCCGTTATTGCCGCACCTGTTTACTTCCAGGAAACTACTGAATTCTTCAGCAGGTGCTCGGAGTCAGGGATACACTTTATTTCTGTAAATAGTAATATTGACCATCCCGGGCAATTAACCTATGTTGGACAGGATTCCAGGTCAAGTGGCAGGGTGGCGGCTCAACTGATAGATTTTGGTGTTTTGAAGGATTCCAGGATCCTGGTTGTCAGCATTGCCATGGATAAGGATAATTATAGCCATATCCTGCGTAGGGAGGAGGGCTTTCGTGAATTTTGGGGGCGTAATAACAAGGCCTCAGGTATGGAGATCATAAACCTGTCCATTGCAAAAGATTCTTATCCCTATATTAGAAGGGCCCTTACCGAAACATTTCACAAATATGATTCCATAGCGGGTATATTTGTTACCAATTCAAGGGTATACCAGGTGGCGAAATACCTGCAAAACACTTCCAGGGAAGATATCTGCCTGGTAGGATATGACCTGATAAATCCCAATATAAAATATCTCAACAGCGGGACCATTGACTTCCTGATCAGTCAAAAACCTCATGAACAGGGTTACAAGGCACTTGTAACGGTGTTTAATAAGTTAAAAATGAATAAGCAACCATCGCCTGAACAGCTGATTCCCATTGATATCATTTGCAAGGAGAATCTATGCTGTTACCAGGTCTAAATTATTATTACATGAAACAGACATGATTTTTATTAATCATAAAATCACAAAAAAGTATGATTAAAAAAAATCATGTGAGAGCGAAGCGGTTGCATTCGTTCTCAAATTTTTAATTATTTTATTTTCAAATAATTACAAAATTTTAAACGAATGAAAAAAGC
>DAOWJB010000260.1 GCA_030640625.1 Bacteroides sp. | reverse complement strand
TGTTGCGGCCACAGGGCAAAAGAGAACAGGCCGTCACAGGCAGTCTTCAGATGCCTGGCCTGCGGTCATGAGGAGAATGCAGATGTGAATGCGGCTAAAAACATATTAACCGTCGGGCAGATGGGGATGGCCTGTCAAGCGAACCGCGTTAGCGGTCGGCAGCAGGAACCTGCAGGAAACCGCGAGGAAGTACTGCCCGTGGCTTGTTAAAGCCAATGGAATCCCTTTTCTTCAGGGAAGGGAGGATGTCAAGATAGGATGAAAAATATAAACCGAATGGAATTGATCGAGGTAGCGGGCAAGGGTTTAAATTCATCATGGAATGGGATACTTGGCCCGTTTAGATAACGTTAATTTATTATTATTCTGATGATACAGCAGCTGAATCTTCTCATGAAAAGACTGCCTTTACCATGTCCTTGACGATCCTCCCTTCCTGGAGAGGAACAGTGATCCAGTATTGTTTCCCAGACCTTGAGATCATAAAATGATGAACTCCCAGACTGTCATGGTAATCCTCCCACCAGGGAACATGTCCGAAAAGTCCCAAAGAATCCCGGACAGCCAATTTTAATTCCAGGTTGTCGGGAATATCTGGCATAGTTAAGGATTGTTCCCAATAGGATGTTTTGTCCCCCGGTTTGGGAAATTTAAGGTGGTGTTGGTGATAAAAAGCGCTTATGCTGAATACTATCAGGAAGCCAATAGTGAATAATCCGCCGTAAACATGAAACTTGTTAAGAAAATTCCTCCATTTGCGATTTCCTGCCATTCTCCCTTACAATCATTTGTGATTTTTAATGGTCCAAATATAGTTATTCATACATATCCTCAATGTCTGCTTTGGTCAATTCTATAAGAAGCTTACTGATTTTTTCAGTTACTGCATTAAAATATCTCTCTCCCTTATCTTTATCTGCCTTCTTGGGATTACCTATTCCTGTGTCAGCAGTCACTTTGGACCATTCCCGTTCCGCCCAGGCCCAGTCTTCATTGAATGCCTTTATCCTGAATTTCTTATAGCTACCATCACCTGCTTCATCCAGGGGTAAGACCAATTCAGGTGCCAGGAACAGCATTAAACTGGTTTCCATTTCATCTGCATGGTCACCGGGTTTCTCGAATTTTTTCTCCTTTTCAGTCGCCTGATACCAGTTGCAGGTACCAATAAAAATCTGTGGGTACTTGTACCCGAGCTCCCTGATCATCTGTCGGAAATCATTATCACCATGTCCGTTCAGGATCAAAAGTTTATAAACCTTGTGATGGATCAGACTCTCGATAATATCTTTTAAGATAATCGCCTGGGTACTGGGATTTAAGTTAATGGTTAGTTTGATATCCTTTTGTCCGGTATTAACACCGAATGGAATTGTTGGTAAAACAATTACCCTGGCTTTCTGTTCCCATGCAAGTTTGGCTGATTCAATGGCTATTTTTTCCGATTCAATATTATCTGTGCCAAAGGGGAGATGGTAATTATGTGCTTCGGTGGCTCCCCAGGGTAAAACGGCCAGCTCATAATCCTGGTCTTTAACATTTTTCCAATTCGTCTCACTTAAAACATAGGGTCTCTTCATAGCAAATTTTAATTATGGATAAGTACCGGTTATTGACCCCGGTTATTATTTATCAATGGATGTGGCGGTGAGTATTAAAACCATACCAGTATCCATATTTTGAGTGAAAGTAAGCAAATCACCGGATTGTACAACTTTTGCAGATTGGTATTCATTTGTTGTGGGATTAAACCATTGAGCCTGATAATCCAAACCAAATGGATTTCGAATATTGATGCTGCCATTTTTTGGTATATAGGCCAATACCTGCGTTCTGTTTTGATTGGAGAGAACGCCGACAAATTCTTCAAAATTTTCATCACCTGGTTGTTCCGGTAACAGCTCCTTGTCAGGAAAGAATTCCCACCATGCGAATTGCATGAAAAAATCATATAAATATTCCATTTCCCGGCCAACGGGCAATTCCAGGCTATTCCTCCAGCTGACGGTCCACGGTGCATGCCGGTGATTCAATATAGGACCACCATCCTCCTCCACCCACGGCCATATTCCATTGGCCCCATAAGTGATGCCTGCAACAGGAGTGGCAAACATGCTCCACCAGATAGCATTCCTGACATTTTCAGCTGTCTGGTCTTCTCTTATATTTTCATAAAGCGGTTCCAGGTTTATCTGGGGCATGGGTCTTAATTTATCCCAGTCATTGGCAATTTCCTTTCGATTGATAAAATCCACCACGCGTTGATTGAAGCCGTGAGATGATTGATAGCCCATAATATCATACCAGGATTCACCGGCATAAAGATCACCAATATAAGATTGGCCATGGGGATGAAGGGTGGCAGGGGCATGGTCGATTTCATTAAAGACCCTTTCACCAATGGCCTTCCAGCGGTCTTCAAAGTCATCAAAATAGCGTCCGTCACCTCCCAGGATCCAGATCACATGGTTTCCCTGATAACGGGCTACAATGTATTTGGCCAATGATACTGCCTCATCCACAGGAAGATAATATCCTGGACTCAGGTGCCGGCCTGCCCCGAAAGGCAGGGCCCATAGCAATACCGGAGCTGCCACCAGACCGAATTCGTTGATCCGGTCCACCCGTTCATCCAGTTTTTGAAAAAACAAGGGATTGATCTCTATTCTGCCACTGCCGGTATAGGCTACATCCCCATCCCGGTTGGAATCTCCTCCGCGCCATTGGGTAGTGACAAACTGGATGGCATTATATTGGTGGTCCCTTCGGTGTTGAAGGTAGGTTTCCCAATCCCCTTCAGAGGATTTCATAGCTCCATTCCATGCAGTACATGCCATCCAGAACAAGGGGGTCCCGTCATCATAGGTCAGGTAGTATTTCCCCCTGGGATGCTTGAGTGCTCCATGCTTGTAAATGGCCAGTTCATCATTTTCCCTGATACACATAAATTGACCGGATCGCCCATGCAGTCCCCCGTTTGTCTCATCAGAACAGATGGATCTCCAGTTCCATTTGCCAGTTTCATCCGGCATGAACCGGACCTTCCAGTCCAGCTCCCCATCCCAGAAACCATTTACGGTCTTTTCCCTGCCCGTTGCTGATGTAAACACTACGATGAAAGCGTTGATGTCATAGATAGGGTTAGCATAATTTTTATCGCTCTTGAATTGGATCTCATGCTTATGCCAGATGGATGCCTCTTCGTCTTGTTTGGCCATTGCCAGGGCATTGAATAATAATAGCAACAAGATGGTAACAACGGGTTTGTTCATGGGTGTGTTATTTTTCACAAGATACAACATAAGGCAATAATTATGAACCGGGTCATTCGGAATTGAGTATTTTTATTGTAATCCTAAATCAATATAATATGGTTAGAAATGTTGTGATACCAATGATGGTTTTAACTGCCATGATCAGCGCTTGTGATAACACACAGATGAAAGATCAATTTACTCCACTGCCGGCAAATTCCATCCGCTTTCAAGGGTACTTTGAAGATGACATACAGCGGTCCATCGAGCACTGGAATAAGGGAGTTGTACCCTATGCAAGCCTGGTCGAAGTGCTCAGGAGTGGAAGGGCCTTTTTCGCCCAGGGTGAGATGTGGGGCAAGGCTGTTCGTTCAGGTTGCATGTTCTACCGATATACGCAGGATCCGGATCTGAAAGAGATCCTGGATGGCACAGTGGCCGACCTGTTGACCACCATTCGGGAAAACGGTAGTATCAGTTGTTCTGAAATAGCCAACCAGCCGGACGGTCCGGGTGGTGACCTCTGGGAAAGAAAATATGTGCTCCTGGGACTGCATGGATATTATACTCATGTCAACCCGGATCCGGCCGTACTGCAAGCCATGATCGATCAGGCAGATTGCATCGTAGCACAAATCGGTCCACCTCCAAAAACAAGGATCATCGACCAGGGCTGGAGTCCAAACCACATCGAATCAAGCACCCTGCTGGAACCCATGATGAGGTTGTATAATATGACAGGGAACCAGGCGTATCTTGACTTCGCCCATTACATTGTGGAAGTCGAAGGCGGGGCCAAGGGTCATAACATCATTGAAGATGCCTTCAACAACGAAGACCCTGTCAACATCGGTGGCGTTTATCCGAAAGCTTATGAGATGATGTCGCTGTTCGAAGGATTGGTCGAATACTACCGTGTTACCGGGAATGAGCGATGGAAGCAGGCTTTTATGAACCTTTACCATAAGATCCGCGAAAAGGAGATCACCATCATTGGCAATGGGGGAGGGGACCTGCCCAATCATCCCAAGGTCATGGGCGAGGCCTGGAACAATACGGCTATGGAACAGACCAACCCGGACATGGACAGGATGATGGAAACCTGCGTGGGCGTAACCTGGCTGAAACTATGCAGCCAGATACTGCGCCTGACAGGAGATCCCGGTACGGTGGACATGATTGAAAAATACGCCTACAACGGATTGATCGGTGCCATGAAGCCGGGCGGTGACGGATTCAGCTATGTCAACCGCTTGAACGGATCGAAGACGATCACCCGTGGCTGGGGTGGCGTGATCGACGGGGTCCATGTAACATGTTGTAATTTGAATGGTCCAATGGGATTGGCCTACCTGCCTTATGTGGCGGTGATGAATTCGGAATTGGGACCGGTGGTTAACCTGTATAATGCCTGCACAGCAACCGTATCAACCCCCCGGGGCAGACCGGTACAGGTAGATATCGAGACGGATTACCCGTTGAGCGGTAACATTGCCATGGTTGTTAGTCCCCGTTCCACTGAAAAATTCACCCTTAAATTGCGCATTCCAGAATGGAGTACTGTCACCACGTTGTATGTTAATGAAGTACCCGTACCCGCTGAACCAGGCAGTTTTGCGGAGATCCATCGTAAGTGGTCCCCTGGCGACCGGGTTAAACTGGCGCTGGACATGCGCTGCCGTTTGATTGATGCTCCTCATGGAAGCAAGCGGGATGGAGATCATTTCCAGGCCCTTATCAGGGGACCAGTCGTTCTCTCCCGGGATGAGAATTTCGATGAGAATTACAATGAGCCTGTTTCCATATTATCTGAAAACGGTTATGTCGAAATCAATCCCGAGATACCCACCCTTCCGCGGACCAGGATGCAGTTCCAGGTTCCTACCAGGACGGGTTTTATCCATATGGTGGATTATGCCTCGGTCAATAGCTGGAAAGGGAAGCATGTCTGCACCTGGTTGCCGCGACTCTATTAACAACTACGGAACAATGCCTCCGTGCTCTCTCACTAAACTTTTTATATCATCCATTGGTACCTCGATTGGCGTAATGTTATTTTGACTGGCCAGAGCTGCAGCTGCCCCGGCTGCCTGTCCCATACCCATGCTGGAGGCCTGTACCCGGAGTGCGGAATTGGCCAGGCGGTCACTGCCTACACATCGTCCGGCTACCATGAAATTCCTGCTGGTTTTTGGCACCAGTGATCGCATGGGTATGGTAGGAACAATTTCATCATCCAGGTGCTTGGGAATGACCCCATTTTCATCATGCACATCTATTGGATAATAAGAATAGGAAATGGCATCATCAAATGTCTTTCCAGTTATATAATCACTGTGGCTTATATTATAGACTGCATCGATACGATATGTCTCCCGCACACCAGTCTCGGTCTGCATGCTGGCAAGGTAGGTTTTCTCACATCCAGGCATCTTCCTTAAAAATCTCAGCATTCTGAGCAGTGATGCCCTGCCATCTATATTGGTCATTGAATGTCGCTCAGCGGTAGAGGAATCGGCTCCGAAAACATGCTGGGCATTGTCTCCTCTTTGCCTCAGCATATGAATAATCCCTACGGAGGCATCTCCTTGCTTTAATTCCCCGGATTGAAGGGCCCGCTCGTATTGTTCCCGGATGCGATTCAGATCGAGAGATTCAAGATCATAACCTTCCAGCCGGAATATTAGGCTTCCCGGCTGGGTTTCTTTCTCGCGCAGAAGCTCATAACCGGCCAATGAGGCAGCAAAGGCATTTCCTGTACAATCTATCAGCTGCTTGCAGCGGATCCGGCTATGTGTCCCCTTTCCAATGGTTTCCACCTTCCATCCTTACTTTACGGATTGGATACTAACAGGTGTTTCATAGTAATGAAGTGAAACACCTGCTTCCAGGCATTTTTCCTCTGCCAGGAGCGCGTACAGATACCCGTTGATCCTTACATGGTGTCGGGGATGATTGGTGCCAAAAGGTATGGAAAAGTCAGGTAATTCATCATCATTCATCCGGACCGTTTCCTGTACAAGCTCCCATCCGATACCACCGATAATTTGTTTGCCCCAGGCTTGACATCCTCCCTTCCGTGAACGAAAGGGATTCCATTGGCTTTAACAAGCCACGGGTAGTACTTCCTCGCGGTTTCCTGCAGGTTCCTGCTGCCGACCGCCAACGCGGTTCGCTTGACAGGCCATCCCCGTCTGTCCGACGGTTAAAATATTCTTCGCAGCATTGACATCTGCATTTTCCTCATGACCGCAGGCCAGACATCTGAAAACTGCCTGTGACGGCCTGTTCTCTTTTGCCCTGTGTCCGCAACAGG
>DAOWJB010000159.1 GCA_030640625.1 Bacteroides sp. | reverse complement strand
TTGCCTCACAAACAGATGTCCTGATACTTGAAAATTCCGGCCATATGGGATTCATAGAGGAAAAGGAAAAAGCACTGGAAGGAGTCCTGAAATACCTGAATAAAGCATACGAATAAAAAACCTGCCAGGAAATCACCTGACAGGTTTTCAAAACTAACCTAAATAACCGGAGGTTTTCCCGCTTCCTGCTGAACTATACCACCAAGCCTTATCTGTAGCAATCAGCGGGAAACTCCGGCTGAAACCTAAAATCTACTTCTTTCTGGCATTCTCCTTTGCCGGAAATGTTGAGCGAGGGCTCTTCGCTTTCCCATTTTTTCACTGTGTGCATCAAAAATGATCTTCTGATCATCAGTTAACAGGTTGCGCACATTAATCCTCTGTTCAATGCTTTTCACCTGGATCTGGGTAAGAAGTTTTCCGTTTGTCTCAACAAGGTTTACAATCTCCTTCATATCAGGATCGTCATTCTTGAGAAGTACGTTGATATTAACCCTGTTGATTTTTACTTCATCTTTTAGCGGTTGAACATCCTTTAAATGAGCAAGACGGATTTCTTTCATCTGATCATTCTGTTCTTCACTCAAATCAAGGATATTCAGTCCGGATTGAGCTCTCATGTAGGGGTGTTGCATTTGTCCCCTGTAGTTCGGTTGTGCCATCACACTCAGGGAGAGTCCCAGTACAATGATTATGGCCACCAGCACTTTAAAATTTCTATTTACTTTTTTCATACCTAAAATAATTTAAATGTTCGTTTGAATCTTAGATATGTTTCTGCGAAAAAGGTTTAATCAGGCATGAAAAATTTGTATGTCAAGCAGCGCCTGGTAGAAAATTTTATAAACCGGGAAGGCGATTATGATTCCTTCAGGAAATGACGGATATTATTTTTGTGCGAAGATCTCCAGGCTTTTCTGGATGGGGGGATCAATTTCATGGATGATAGGATAATACCCCTCGTTATCGAGAATAAACCTGGCAATGAAAGCTTTCATACTTATCAGGATAACATGCTGTGATAGGATAATCTCCTCAGCACTTTCATGGACTCCGTTTTCTTCCGCAAAGGTGATGAATTTATTCAGCAGATCCTGCCTGTCAAGATATTCTACTATTTCGTGATGGTCTTTGTATTTATCCAGGTTATTCCTGTTCTTGTCCGCATATTTAAAAGCAAAACGATAGAGCAATCCCCTGCCCATGACCTGATTATAATAATTTGTATAAAGAGAGGTGTCTACCGGAACAAAAATATCGGGCATGATACCACCACCCCCATAAACAGTCTTACCACCCGGGGTGAGATATTTCAAGGAATCTGCAAATTTGATGCTGTCAGCATAGATAAATTCACCACGGTCAAAACGTTCATGGAGCTCATTTAGGTAATCTTCCAGACCGTTTTCGTATGGTTTCTGGATGGATCTCCCGGTTGGGGTGTAATACCGTGCTATGGTAAGCCTCAGGGCAGAACCATCAGAGAACATCGTTTGTTGTTGCACCAGTCCCTTTCCAAAAGATCGCCGACCAATTATGAGTCCCCTGTCATTATCCTGAATAGCCCCGGCCAGGATCTCACTGGCCGATGCAGATCCTTCATCGATCAGAATGATCACATCATGGTCCAGGAGTTCACCGTGTGAAGTGGCCAGTATATCTTTTCTGGGTTGTGCATAACCCTCGGTATAAACAATAGGGGTGCCGGCCTCCAGGAACTGGTCCGCCAGTTCAGTAGCTGCATTCAGGTAACCACCACTGTTATAGCGAAGATCCAGGATGAGTTTCTTCATCCCTTGGTCATTGAGTTTTCTTACTGCCTCAATAAATTCATCATGTGTGCTCCTGGAGAATTTACTGATCTTTATGAATCCTATATCATCGGACAGCATATAACCCAGGTCAACGCTGGCAATAGGGATCTTGTCACGGGTAATCTCAAAATCAAGTGCTTCGTCAATACCCCTCCTGACAATAGTAACATTCACACGTGTCCCCTTCTTGCCCTTCAGCATCTTTACAATATCAGTAGACACCATGTTGACTCCGGCGATCAGGGAATCATTTACCCGGATGATCCGGTCACCTGCCAGTATCCCAATTTTTTCCGATGGACCATTCAGGATGGTAGTCATAATATATACCGTATCCTCCTGCATGTTAAAAGAAACTCCGATCCCGCTGAAATTTCCTTCAAGGGGCTCATTGTATTCAGCAACTTCAGATGCGGGAATATATATGGAATGTGGATCAAGCTGTTCAAGGATATCCGGGATTGTACTTTCAATCAGTTTCTTCCGGTCAACGGAATCGACGTATTCCCGGGATATGTAATCAATGACCCCACTGATCTTGTTCATCCTAGGATAGATCGCAAACTCACTTGGTTCTGAAATTTTGTTCAATTGATTGCCAATAAGCATTCCTCCAACGAGGAAAACCGCAAACAACAGGGGCAGTATGATATTGAATTTACTTTTTTTCATGTCTCAATTACAGAACTCAATTGTACAACTTCAATGCCAGCTTTCTCAAGGAGTTCAATCCCGTCAGTAATCCTGTACTCGTCTGCATAAACCACCCTGATAATTCCTGCCTGGATGATCAGTTTGGCACAATCCATACAGGGAGATGCCGTAATGTATAAAGTAGACCCTTCGCTGCTGTTATTCGATTTTGCCACTTTTGTAATGGCATTGGCCTCGGCATGAAGAACATAGGGCTTGCTGTGATTATTCTCATCTTCACAATCATTCTCAAAGCCGGATGGTGTTCCATTATACCCGTCTGAAATAATCATGCGGTCTTTTACAATGAGGGCCCCAACCTGACGTCTTTTGCAATATGAGTTCGTAGCCCATACCCTGGCCATTTGGATATACTTTATATCAAACTGTGTCTGCTTTTCCTCTGTATTGATCATGTTGAATCTGTACGAAAAATGCAATTATCTGACTCCCAGCCTGCAAAGTTAGCATAAATCATGGAAATTGATCACATACTGAAACAACATACTCAGCGAAAGCTATTTCATCTGTTGAAGCTATATATTCATGTACTGAACCGCCATAATCCTCGTGGACCCGAAAATCTCCTGCCTTGGCTTTTTAGGACAGTATGGCTATAATTTCCTTCTGCTTCAATCACCAGGTTTGGGTGAGACATACCTGAAATCAGTCAGCGTCTCCATCAAGTAACCATATTAGATTAAAAACAGCTACACTGGTTTCGTCATACAATTGGTTTTCACCCCCCTCATACAGCAAATAAACTGTTCCATCTTGATCCACAGCCATGGATGAATAGGCACTAAAGTTTGCATCTATGAGCCGTTTTACAGGCCAGGTGGAAGTTCCATTAAAGGAAGCCCATACGGTCATTTGAAAACGCCATCCCCCGGTCCAATCCGGAGAACTGTATAGCAAAACATCATTTCCCGGGGATATACCATCAGGCATACGTGCCAGACCCGCCCTGCATCCATAACCTGGTCTTGTTCCATATTTGAAATAGAAGGGTTCTCCTATTTCAAAAAGGTCATCAGAAACATACCAGTCAACAAACCTCTCACCCCCATCGTAGCTCCATGCGATTCGACGCCGATGGTCAATTGACATATGGGATCTGGAGTTGTAATAAATGCTTCCATCAGATAATTCCATCAGGGCTGCTTCACCGGTCCCACTCATGATACCGTCACTTACCTGCCATGATTTCCCCCGGTCATCACTGAACATGGCGGTATTATAATTATACATCCAGTACTCCTGGGCATTATTACCCAGTGGTGGCTGTATTCGTCCGGCAATGAGCAATCGTCCTTTATGATTTCCATATTTTAGGGTAATACCGGTCTCCATGGAAGCTATACTTATGGG
>DAOWJB010000041.1 GCA_030640625.1 Bacteroides sp. | reverse complement strand
TCCGCTAATCATGGATGAAAAGTATGCATCACAGGGTATGGATATTATTGAAGAAGCAATTTCAGAAGTAGAAAAGGAATTTGGATATTTATAATATACCATGAAAAGGAAAAAAATAAGAACAGGAATAATTGGGCTGGGATTGGTATATTGAGAATTTTCCTGAAATAAACTTGATATAATCATTTAATAAATTAACTACATGAACCCATTTACAAAGTCAACCACAATTCTTAGGAGAAGTACAAAAAAGACTGTTCTAAAATCATTACCGCTTCTTATAATATCAATTCTAATGGTATTCTCTTTTACGAACTGTTCTGAAAATGAGAAATTGGAAGATGGAGGGTTACGCATAGGTTGGTCTATCGAAGATATTACACCGGATGGACCGGTATCATTGCGCGGCCAATATTACGAAAGGATATCAACATATGTACAAAGTCCGTTAAAAGTAACTGCATGCGCAATTGAATCTACGGATGAGAAGGGTAATAAAGAGCAGGCAATAATGGTATCTGTAGATTTGGTGAATATTCCAAGAGCATTGCAGGATTCATTAAAAATTAGCATTAAGGAGCAAATTCCGGATTTTGATATCAGAAAACTCTTTTTAAATGCAACACATACACATTCTGCTCCCAATCCTGATTTTGATTCAAAACCAGATCCAAAGTATAAAAAATTGTTGTTAGACAAACTGTCCAAAGTAGTAGTTTCAGCCTGGAATAATCGTAAACCGGCAGGAATTAGCAGGGGTTTAGGATATGCAGTTGTCGGTCATAACAGACGCGTTCAATATGCGAATGGTACTGCAGAAATGTATGGTGCAACTGACAGGGAAGATTTTATCGGAATGGAAGGGGCCAGTGATCCTGGAGTTGACATGCTTTTCTGTTGGGATCTGAATAAGGAACTGACAGGAATAATTATGAACGTATCCTGTCCGGCACAGGTTACTGAAGCCAAATACTTTGTTTCAGCCGATTACTGGAGCGAAGTTAGAAAGCACCTTCACAAAAAATACGCTAAAGATGTTTATGTTTTAGCTCAAATTGGTGCTGCCGGTGATTTATCCCCTCGTGATCTGCCTCGTGCTTATAAAGCCGGTGAACCCAACATGTGGGATATTCCCGGAATAGTTGAGATTGGAAGAAGACTGGCTCAGGTAATTGATGCAGCTTATCCTGAGGCAATGAACATCATTCAAACAACTCCAATATTTAAACATACCGTTAATGATGTTGGACTTCCTACAAGAAAAGTAACTGAGGAAGAATATAATAAAGCCTTTAAAATAGTCAGTGAAATACGCTCCAGGGAACCCAAAGACATAAATTCTCCCAATACAGCATGGAATAGATTCCTTGAGGAAATGCACGAGAATGAAAAAATAATGGAATACGGTCCTTGGGATAATAAAGAATCTGATTATGGCATCGTAAAAATTAATGAACGCTTATTAGACATCTATGCAACTCAGGACAAACACCCTTTTTATTATACGGAGCTGCATATAATTCGTCTTGGAGATGTGGCAATTGCCTCTAATCCTTTTGAATTATATGTGGATTACGGGTTTAGTATTAAAGGAAGGAGTAAAGCAAATCAAACCTTTGTGGTTCAATTAAGTGGGGATCAAGGGGATTACCTGCCTACAGCAAGAGCTATTTCAGGAGGCCAGTATAGCGCGTTGGTTTCCAAGGTAGGCCCAATAGGGGGTCAAATGCTGGTTGACACAACAGTGAGTTTGATCAACCGTAGGTGGGAGTAATAAATAATATCAGTTAAAATGATCATTTCACACACACCATAAAATTATCTCAGGCCTTTCTTCATACATGCTGTTCATCATACTGACGGATCTTCATCATGATCCTTTCTTCAGCCTCATCATACATTTCCCGGATAAATTGGTCATTGAAATTAAATGTCCTTTCTTCCAGGCTCATAGATTCCAGGCGGTCGAACAACATTTCCTTTGCCTGCTGTATATCCCTGCCGTAAATATGGAAAGAATCAGCCTGCCAGTTCAATCTGCCCAGCTTTACAGTTTTTTCACTTCGGCGGGCTATTTCATCGGCAATCACCTCCCGGTTAAACCGGATAAAGCCGAACATATTCATAAAATTGGCACCCCAGGCATCATTGCTCCTGAACCGGATGTTGCAATTCAGCCATTGTATCCCCACCTCATCTTCAAGGATCCTGTACCAGAGGGATTGAAGGCAGGGAGGATCATACACCTCCAGGTCGTGATTCGGCATCCAGGTGATCATTTGCGCCTGCCTGGTAAAAGGCTGATCCACAAGCTTCTGTATCACATACTCAATTTGATCTACCTGAGATCCCACATCCCTGCGTTCCCGTAGATCTCCGTCCCATATCAGTTCCTTCCAGGAACCATAACGTTTAAGCCTACCGTGATAGGTGTATTCCCAGCGGGTATCCTCGGGGACATTCATGTTTTTTACCCAATGATCCTTAAATCCTTTCAGTTCAAACACATACTCTTTCAGATCATCAATGCCGCCAGGAAAAGCCTGGTGGATCATGGGGTCACTCTCGGGATCCTCGACTGTAATGTTCATGGTACAATCGATACTCAGTGGATCCCCCGGTTTATCATACTGTGTTTTGAACCGTGTTCCTTCTTTATACAAACTCACCAATGCGGCTTCATAGGCCATGGCCAGGGACTTTTCAGAAACATGAAGTACGGGTATATTATTCATCTCCAGGATTTTTAATAAAGATATGCATAGCCGGAAGCATATACCAGCATTGTTGAAACATTGTTCAATAATTCCTCATACCCGGCCAGGATTGCGATAGTGTAGCGGAATTCCATTGAAACTCATTAAATTTGTCAATCAGTATTCTCTCATAAGTATGATTAAGCTTTTGTTTCTTATGACAGGTGGTGCCCTCGGCTCACTTGCTCGCTATGCAGTCTCGGGACTGGCTCACAGGCTCACTGGCACCTTGTTCCCGGTATGGTTAACTCAGTTGGATCACTGCTGATCGGCATTGTCTGGGCCCTGTGGGAACAGTCATCGGTCCCCAGCTACATAAGGTTATTCCTTTTGGTTGGATTCTTCGGTGGATTCACTACATTTTCAAGCTTCTCACTGGAAACAATGAACCTGATCCGTGAAAATGAAATGAGAATGGCCTTTCTTAATATACTGGCCAATAATTTCCTGGGTATCATACTGGTGATCGGAGGATCGTCAAATAACCAGAATACTCATCAATACCATAGATTAAAATAATTTGCGTATGAAACTGCCGGAAAAGGGACTACTTTTAAGAATATTCATTGATGAAACAGACCGTTGTGAAGGCCATCCACTATATGAGGCCATTGTTATTGAGGCACGCAGACTGAACCTGGCAGGTGCCACAGTACTGAAAGGGGTCATGGGATTTGGTGCCAAAAGCAGGATACATACTACCAAGGTTCTGAGACTCTCGGAAGATCTTCCAATAATTATTGAAATTGTGGATAAACAGGAAAAAATAAATAGCCTCATGCCTTTTCTGGATGCACATGTCAGGGAAGGATTGATCACGCTTGAAGAAGTCAGGGTGATCAAATACCGCCACAGTAAATTAGATTAAAGCATCTGAGCAATATCAAATCCTGTTGTGGTCATAAATGTTTTTTCTTTACTTTATGGCACTTAACCAATTCTATGAACCAATGAAACGTCTCCTTATCCTGTTTTCTATCTTGATCATCATTGCATTTCTCCTTCCCGGCTGCGGAGGAGATCAATCTCGTATCGCAGACAAAGCTGAATATGATGAAATCTGGAAGGATCCGGGCCAGTCCCTTGATGACCGTGTAGCTGACCTGTTGTCAAAGATGACCCTTGACGAAAAGATCTCCCAGATGGTAAATAACAGTGCACCTATAGACCGGCTGGATATACCCGAATATAACTGGTGGAGTGAATGCCTTCACGGTGTGGCCAGGTTCGGAAAGGCAACCGTATATCCACAGGCAATCGGTCTGGCTGCCACCTGGGATACAGACCTGATCACCCGGATCGGAACGGCCATTTCGGATGAAGGACGGGCCATGTTCCATGCAGCTGAGAAAAGAGGCATTGCAAAACAATATGGTGGATTGACATACTGGACACCCAATATCAATATTTTCCGTGATCCCAGGTGGGGACGTGGACAGGAAACCTATGGTGAGGATCCTTTTCTCACTTCCCGGATAGGGGTTTCACTTGTTAAGGGCGTACAGGGAGATCATCCCAAATATTTAAAGGCTGGTGCCTGCGGAAAACATTTTGTGGTGCATAGTGGTCCGGAGGGACTCCGGCATGAATTCAATGCCATCGCATCTAAGAAGGATATGTATGAAACCTACCTCTTCGCATTCAGGGAACTGGTCGATGCAGGCGTGGAATCCATTATGTGTGCTTATAACCGTACCAATGATGAGGCCTGCTGCGGTAGCAATACGCTTTTGCAAGAAATACTCAGATCCGAATGGGGTTTCAAGGGACACATCGTCTCAGATTGCGGGGCTTTGCATGATCTCTACCAGGGACACGGAGTTTCTTCAAACCCGGTTGAAGCTGCAGCACTTGCCCTGAAAAGCGGCGTGAATGTAAACTGCGGCGATACCTACTCCTATCTGAAGCAGGCTGTTGAAGAGGGACTGGTAACAGAGGAGGAGATCGATGCTTCCCTGGCATATTTACTGCGAAGCCGGTTCAGGCTGGGATTGTTCGATCCCCCTGAAATGGTGCCTTTCACATCCATCTCTACGGATGTCATCAACTGTGATGAGCACCAAACCCTGGCACGGGAAGCCGCTCAGAAATGTATCGTAATGCTGAAAAATGACAATAACGTACTGCCACTCTCCAAGGAGACAGAATATGTATATGTCCTTGGACCCAACGCCACCAACCTGGATGTAATGCTGGGGAATTACTATGGACTCAGTGGTGACATGTCAACCGTACTTGAAGGGATTGTTGGGAAAATGGAACCCGGGACCTTTATTGAGTATCGTCCTGCTTGTCTTCTCGACAGGGAAACCATTAATCCTTCAGACTGGGCTACAGGAGGTGCCCAAAAAGCGGACGCCATCATTGCTGTTATGGGCATTTCACCTTTGCTGGAAGGCGAGGAAGGAGAATCACTTCTTTCTCCAACAAAAGGGGACCGGTTTGATATCCGCTTGCCTGACAACCAGGTCAACCAGATAAAAAAATTAAGAGAGGGCAACGAAAAACCCATTATCCTGGTATTGACAGGAGGCAGTCCCATTGATATCAGCGAGGTAGCAGACCTGGTTGATGCCATTCTTTTTATCTGGTATCCGGGTGAGCAGGGAGGAAACGCTGTAGGAGATGTGATCTTTGGTGATGCAAATCCATCTGGCCGTCTGCCCATAACCTTTCCAAAATCAATTGAAGACCTGCCCCCTTATGAGGATTATTCCCTGGCTGGCAGAACCTACCGGTATATGACCAAGGATCCCATGTATCCTTTCGGATTCGGTTTAAGCTACGCAGATTTCAGCTATGAGGCAGTCGATGTCGATATCCTTTCAATCAATGCAGGAGAGGAAATAAACATTGAGGTTAGCATAAAGAATAACGGTGATATGGCAGGGGAAGAAGTGGTCCAGCTATATGTTACTGACCTGGAAGCCTCGGTTGATGTTCCCATCAGTTCCCTGAAGGGATTTCAACGCGTATTGCTTGAACCAGGGGAAAGTAAACAGGTAAGCTTCACGGTAGATGAGAAGATGCTTCAAATGGTAAACGAAGAAGGGTTATCCATCCTGGAACCAGGAGAGTTCAGGATCAGTATCGGTGGTTCATCCCCCGGAACCCGGAGCCTTGGACTCGGAGCCAGTAAACCTGTGGAGATCATGCTCTCGGTTAAGGCTGGATAAAACCATCGGGTCAAATTGCATGAAAAAGCTGCTGATTATATTCCTTATTCTATCCGGCTTCTCATGCAACCCGTACCGTTCATATTATTTTACTCATTATCATATAATTGCCAGCTATGATCCTGCAACCACCGTGTTGTCGGCCAATGTACAGCTGGTATTCATCCCCCGGCAGGAATATCACGACAGCATAACATTCCAGCTGAATGATCATATGGAGATACAATCGCTGACCGCCCAGGAATTAAAGTATTATGAGTTTGAGGATGGCAGGCTCGTACTGTACATTGAAGAGGCTGTAATGCCTGGAGACCAATTGCATATCTCCCTGAATTACAGCGGCATGATTGGAAATAGCTTAAGCACAAAAACGGATCTGGTTCCGGACCCTGCCCTGGGTCTGATCCTGGGACCGGACCAGGTGTGGTACCCGGTAAATCCTTACACCGAGAAATTGACGTATTTCGTAGAAATAGGACTTCCGGAAGCTTACAGCCTGGATGGCACAGGGATCAGAAAGGGTCGAAAATGGCAATTGCTCACTGAAAAACCGCTTGGATCCATAAAAATCCCCCTGGTGACAGAATAATTTTATTTTGCGATGAGAGCGATCCTGTTTATATGCATGGCGGTATTTCCTCTTCATACCTGGTCCCAGACAGATACGATGATGGTCGGCGTCGGGACAGGCTGGAATGCCAACACTGTCCTCGATGAATACCTGTCTCCCATGCACTACAGGGGGAATGGATTCATGTTCCAGGTCTGCCTGCATGAACAAAATGACCGGTTTTATGATCAGCTGGCTTTTATCTATCAGAAAAGTAAGATCAGTCCGGATACAGATAACAACTCAGCCTCACATCTGTACCGTGGGAACATAGACTGGATACGGGCATATCGTCTAAAAACAAAACCTGAGAAATGGTCCATTTTCATGGGTTTCCATTTCCTGACCAGCTACAATGGGACCAAACATACCATATGGAAGAATAATAATTACTCTCATAGCCTGGTTTTCAACCTTGGACCCTCACTGGTCATCAATTATGCGCCTTGGGAAAAGGATATTCATTTCACATGGGAATTAGCTGTCCCCATACTGAACTATATCATCAGGCCAAGTCAGGGATCCATCCTGCCTGATGGCTCAATTAAGAGATCGCGGCAAGATGTCAGGGGATTCGCGACCGGAGGAAGGATAACCAGCCTTCATGAATACCAGCGGATCTATTCAAATCTGTTCCTTTCTTACCGGATCTCAACCAGGTTTGATGCCCGGACCGGGTATCAGTGGGACTTTCAGAATTACACTGTAAATAATCCATACCAGTCTGCAAATCACCTGCTTTATGTAGCCATTTACTACCGCTTTAAAAAATGAAAAAATCAGGATTTATATATATTTTCCTTTCATGGCTCCTGATTACCAGTGTCTCCTGTGAAAGGATACTCATGTCAGAGGATCCTGAAAACACCCCGGTAAACAATTTTGAGATCCTCTGGAATACCCTGGATGAAAAATATGCCTTCTTTAACACAAAAGCTGTAGATTGGGATTCCATCTACCAGGTATATCGTCCGCGGATCCTTGAAGATATGCAAGACACATTACTTTTCCAGACCCTGGGTGGCATGCTGCTGGAACTGAAGGACGGCCATACGGAGATAACAAGTCCATTTGGCTGTATCGATTTTAACTATACCGAAGGATTTAAAACAAATTTCGCAGCTCATATTATCACAATTACTTACCTTGGACCTTCTGAAAATAAGCGGGACGGGATCCTGTACAGCATTATTGATTCTGTAGGCTACATGTACATAGGCAATTTCACAAATGAGATCACGGATGACGGGATCCGCCATATCCTGAATCATTTTGCGGATACCAGGGGTATTATCATCGATGTCAGGAATAATGCAGGTGGCAACGATCGGTATTGCGGGGTAATTGCAAATCATTTCTTTGATCAGAAACGGATGGTAGAAATTAATCATTTTAAAACTGGTCCGGGCCACGATGATTTCGGTACCATAGATCATTTCATTGAACCAAAAAACGGTCTGGGCATAGTAAAACCAACAGTGATACTTACCAACCGGGGCTGCTACAGTGCCTGTAATACTTTTGTGTGCTGGATGTCCGCACTGCCCCATGTCTCCATTGTGGGAGATACAACAGGCGGAGGTGGCGGAACACCTCATTTCAGTGAATTGCCCAACGGATGGATATACCGGTATTCGGCCACCAAATCATACCGCCCGGATGGCTTAAATATTGATGAGGGGATCCCCCCTGATCATTATGTAACACTTACAAAACAGGATTCCGCAAACTGGAAAGACACACTGATCAAATATGCCCTCGAGCTTATAAATCAATAAACAGAACAAACTTTGAATTCTATCAAATCTTTGGGATATTAGTATAGATACCCTGATATTAGAAGAAGAAGATCGCTGCAAACTGCAGGCGGGAAGCGGTTCCCGATTGCCGGTCCTGATTTCTACGGTTGCCTACAGACAATTCCACTCCGACCCTCAGTATATCGATGGGTTCCCAGAAGGAATTCACACTTCCATAATAGCTGGATCTAAATGCATCATCGGGTTGATCACGAGGGTACCATAAATAAACCATTCCGGTGATTGCTGAAAATGACCATTTACTCCTCCAGAAGTATTCATAGGCCAGGTAGCTGCCGCTCGATCTTATGGGATCCATAATGCCATCAGATCGCGGATAAACATCCAGTCCCCTGCCTTCCAGGGTAGTGATATATCTTGATATGGCATTGCCATATACCGCCTGGAAACTAAAATGGCTTTTTTCACCCACATTCAAACTGCCACTCACCTGGAATCCCAAACCCGATATGTATTGTGGACCTGTTGGATGTGAATAAAATATTTCCCTGAACAGAACCGCGAACTGAAAATGTCCTAAGTCACCTGGTTCCATACGCAGTCTCCCAGCAATATCAAAACTCTGCTGCAGGTCAATACCCAGGCTGTCATAGGGATTTACGAAATCTTTCCGGGGATTTTCCAGGGAAACTCCCCACTCTAAATCATCGTCGGACCTTCTTTCATACCGGATCAATCCATGTCTTACGAATACACCGGAGTTGGGACCTTCCAGGTCCACTGTCCGGGGAATTGCTGCCAGGTCTGTAAATGTTGACCATGTATGTCCCAGAGTCCAGTATCCAATCTGTCCATATGCATGCCGCAGACGGAATGCAAGGGGATAAGCAGAACCGGCAAAATCTCCTTCGATATATGTTTTGATCAATCCGATTCTGGTACTTACCCTGGTTTCCAAACCCAACCTGGACTGCCTTGCACCAGCATACAGTCCGGTATAATTCTTATTCAGGTGGGGATCTACAGGTATTTCATAGGTAAGAAATCCCTCCGTACTCTTTAATCCATTATAATCATAGTAAGTATTAAATTTAACATATCCTCTCCAGCGTATCTGCAATTTAGCCTCCTCCAGGTCCTGTGGATGGACACTCTTCACCAGCTTGGTAGTATCCGTTATCAGGGTATCGGATTCCAGGTTTTCAATGGGGATATCACCCTGCAATTCCTGTGCATATAAGGGCAGTGCTGTCAGGCAGATAATGATAAAGAAGAGTCTGGATTTCATTGATGATTTTTGTAATAATACTAATATACAACATTAAATATTTAAGTATTACTTTTATACTTGAATATACCTTCGCATGAGAAAGATCTATATCATAATAATCTCCCTGATTACCATCCCGATAATCGTTCTTATTACCTATTCCGGTTTGAAATCAAACGATGCATTTTCAGAAAACCTGATCAATTCCCTTTCTCAAAAACTTGAAAGGGAGCTTATCGATCTTTTGGATCCGGTCAGGGAGGAGATTTTTCAGATCATTCAGACCTACCCTGAATCATCGGCCTTCTCACTGGACGAAGATTCCCTGGCAAAGGTTTTTATTCCCATGATCGCCCGGGTACCGGCAATTGGCTCAATCATGCTGTATAATAGTGATGGGCAGAGCCTTACGGTTTACCGGGAAAGAAACACATATGTTACCAGCCTGCAAAACCAGGAGTTCGATAGCACCGGTATAGTATGGAACCGAAGAATGAAGGATAACAGCATCAGCAGCAGTTGGAGCGAGATGATCAGTGGTCAGGATGAACGCAGGAAGGCATTACTGGCGATACTGGATCAGATTATGCATGATGATGAAATTATGTGGTGGCCGGGATTGTATCAGTCAAACCTGTTGAAGGAACCGGTCATTACTGCTGCTGTGGACTGGTATTCTGAAAAGGATTCGACTGTATTTATCTGCAGCATCGAAATGCCTTTACGGATCATGATCAGGCACTTTCAGGCTTTCAATAAGTTCGATGACAGGATCATCTTCTTTGTTACGGGATCCGGGCAATTGATAGATATACCGGTAGCGTTTCCCGATACCTTACAAACGCTGTTTGAAAAATATGAATCTGGAATGATTAATGCCCCACAGGACAGTATTCTTCTGGTCTATCTGAACAATTGGTATCAGCAGGGTGGGAACATGAATATGACCTATTATCACAGGTTGCCCGATGAGGACTGGTGGCTTCATATCCGCCCTTTTCATTCATTCGAAAGAATCGCAGCAGTAGGATTGGCCATGCCCGAAACATCACTGAAAATAGGACTTCTTGCAAGGAATTACCAGATTATTATTGTGGCTGTACTGGCCGTGATCAGTATTTTGTTGTTCATTGCGGCCGCTGCAAAGAGGAAGAGGAAAAGATTATCCCCCGGAGCAACACCCGGTAAAGGGAGAGACTGGCCTGAATTGATAAAAGGCGGAGAGAACCAGCATGTCGAATTTAAATCAGCCCTGCGATGGGACCAGCACCTGCAACAGGTCAACCCCAAGTTGGAAGGGGTGATCATTAAAAGCATTGCCGCCTTCAGCAACGGAAAGGGAGGGACATTGTTGATCGGCGTAAGGGACAATGGAGAGGTTGCCGGTCTGGATGGGGATTTTAATTCCCTGAAAAAAAATGACTCGGACTATTTCGAGATCCACCTCAGGAACCTGATGAATCAAAATTTCGGGATCCCTTTCATCACCCAGAATATTGCCATAGAATTCCCGGTGATCGAAGGAAAAGAATTTTGTGCCCTGCAAATTGAAAAAGGTACGGAACCCGTGTATATCACAACAACAGATAAAAATGGGAATAAAACGGAAAGGTTCTATGTACGTTCGGGGAACTCTTCCCAGGAAATTCAATCACTGAAAGAAATCACCGAATACATCTCTAAAAGATTTCCCGGTTAGGTGGTTTTTCTGTGCTTATAGAGTGAGAATCCTAGTCCCCATTCAATAAAATCTGCCTTGAATCCAGCCGGGAATTTTAATGTCGCACGGAAAAAGAACCGTTTGGAAAAATCATACCTCAGGCCGATACGTCCATACCATTTGCCCTTATATTCCCGCTGTGCCAGGGTAATCCCCATATGGGTAACCACCCTGAATCGCTGTACCATGAACTCATGACCTATATGGGTCCCCCAGTAAAATTCCTCTGCGAATGGCAGGGAATTCTGTGGAGTCACATGATACTCATTCAATGACTCATCATAAAAGAAATCAACGCCCAGTCCAAATTTCCCAAAATATGAATAGTGATAGGCCACGTTTAAATCGGTTGATGCAACAAAATAATGCAGGCTGCGATCCACCCAGAGATGTTCGCCTTCAGGTGTAGCCACTCCTCCACTGGCACATACATAGAATTCCCAGCGCGGATTAAATTTCGGCAGGATATGATGGATGGGCTCCGGCCGCACTTTTGGCCATCCCTCCCGGAGGCCGTCTTTCCTGTACAAAGCACCCACGTGATAGCGCAATTTACCGGTCATATGGTACAGGTTAACGCCCCGCTGGGGGGTCCTGATCCTGCCATTGGAAAAATGTGTAAATCCAATACCAACCGCTCCATCAAGTCTTTTCATGATCCTGAAGGCAGTTTCCGCTTCAATTTGAAAAATTATATTATTGGCCGTACCAATGGCCAGCTGTTCCGGATTATCGTCCGGATCATAATTCAAAAAATTATACGAGAGACCGCATTCAAGATCGTAACCAAAGGATATCTTTTCATTCCCTATAAGGGATTGGTTGAAAAATATATACAGGGCACCCGGGTTTCCCAACTGGTTATTTTGCGGAATGAAGTAGGCCTGGTAAATCCCCAAACCATAGATAGGATACCTGAATATCTGATGCCAGGATTTTTGTCCATACCCCTTGATCCCAAACCTGAATTCATATACGAAATATGGTTTTTTTTCGATGGTTTCTTCCAGGATGGTCACCCCGGTTGTTACATGCCGTCCAAGTTGTGCCTTAAAATCCAGCGTATAATACCTGGGAAATATTTTATCCTGATTCGTTGTATCTGTCAGCAGAAAATCAACCGGCTGACCAATCAAATCCTGCCTGCCAATGGAAAAAACCAGGATGATCCATAACAATATCCGTATCCTGGTATTTAATGGAGATTTTTCCCGGACCATTCAGACAGAATAAAAGTGGTAAAATACTTGTAGCTATGCTTATTTAAAGATTATTTCTTTTTGACCGGGTATTTATAGAATATCTTCTGGATGACATGGGGAATGTTCTTTTCCCTTCTCCGCTGGTCCTCTTCGACCGTTCCAATTCCAACTCCCTGCCAGGCCAGCTTATTCGACCGGTTATCAAAAACATCGATGATCAAAGTACCCTTTTTGATCGTATACTGGTAATATCCTCCAGTCCCATATCCATAGCCCCAGGTATAAACAAAACGATATCCGCTCAGGTGGTAATAATTATTGTAATTGGTAAATCCGGTTTTGTCATTCATGATCAGGAACATATTCACGGCGAGATCCCCGGTTGCCTCATTCTGTTTATATCCCCTGGCCTTCATCTCATCTGCAATGGAACGCAGCAGCAGCTCCTTATCATACCTGTTTACATGGATATCAATGAAAGGGTCCGGAGGCAGTATAAAGAAAGTCTTATGCTGTGTAAAATCGATCTCCTCATCATAGTGCTGGGTGACTTTAAGTCCACTACATGATGATAATACCAGAAGGATCACCATGAGGGTCAATGTGATATTTCTCATAACAGGGTTTTTGGTGAAAGTTTGTTCAAATCTAAGCACAAAATCAGATAATACAAATTATGACTGAAATACCAGAAGAAGTTCATATTTTAGAAGTTTAGATACTTAAAACTTATGGTAGCATGACACGAACCGCTAACCGGATTATTTCAATTGCCATTGTATTTACTGCCGTTTACGCGATCCTGCGATATAACATTTTCAAGGGAGTGGAATGGACTCATTTTCCGCTTTATATCATGAATAAGATCCTCGCCTTCTCAGGTTTTTTACTCCTCGTATTAAGCCTCGCCCTGGAGCCGGCATACAGGAAACAGGGAGCAGCATGGTTTGCTACCCGTAAGTTTCTCAGCCGGACTTGCATGGAGGCATGCCCTCTATCACGCTGGTTTCAACAACAGTGTTCCTGATTGGTATAATTGTATTTTTGGTTGGTCAGGCAAAGCGCACCTGAAATAAATAGTATATGGGCAACAATGTAAGAAGAGACGATAAAGAAATTAAAGACCCGGAAGGGATCCGGGAGATACTCCGGAAAGGTCTTGTCTGCCACCTTGCCATGGTAGACGATGGAAAACCTTACATGGTAAGTATGAATTACGGCTTCAGGGAGAATGCCATTTATCTGCATGCTGCCCTGGAAGGAAGGAAGATCGATATACTACGTAAAAACCCCGATGTATGCTTCCAGGTCTATACCGGGAACAGGCTGACCACGGGACCCGAAGCCTGCGGGGACTGGACCATGAAATACCGCTCTGTAACGGGGTTCGGCAGGGCCACCTTGATTGAGGATTACAAGGAAAAGATTCCCGCCATGCAGATCCTGATGGACCAGTACACCACCAAAGGCCCGTTTGAATTCAGTCCCGAGCGTGTCGCCAAGACCATGGTGATCCGCATAGACATTGAGGAGATGACCGGCAAGATCTCAGGATACCCCAAATGATTAAAACTGTGTTATTTAAAAATTGATATACTGCAGATTTGCACCTGTCAACTTATCAAAGAAATACATTTTACCAATATCAAAATAAAGATCGATCAGACTTTCTTCAATTATTTCAGCATCAGGTTTAAGCCTGGAAATTATTTGTTGGTCCTGTAATTGAATATAAGCATATATTTCATGTCCGAGTTTTTCAACAAAGTCAATTTTGCAATTTAAAACAGCGAAACCTTTTTCACTTGCATTAATCCGATTATAAATATCTTCTGATCGTATTCCAAGTATAACTTCTTTTTCAACGTAAGCTATTACCGGATGATCTGACGGAAGATTTACTTGAAATGTTTGAGAATTATTTATAAAAAGTATTCCATTATTACGATTTACCACCCTGCCTTCTATAAAGTTCATGGGGGGGGTCCCGATAAAACCTGCTACAAATAAATTAACAGGATTTGCATATAGATTGGTTGGAGTATCAATTTGCTGTATTTTGCCCTTATCCAATATAACTATCCGGTCACCAAGTGTCATGGCTTCAACCTGGTCGTG
>DAOWJB010000119.1 GCA_030640625.1 Bacteroides sp. | reverse complement strand
TGAAATAGCTGGTTTCCTGCAGTCCTGCCGGATACCTGTAACCCGCAAGGGTATCATCCGGGGAGGATGTCCAAGCCCCGGCCTGGGTTTTGCTTTCCCACAGGTAATAATAAAACAGACGATCACCGCCAACCGGATCCGATCCCGTCATGGTATCCGGTTGTATATTCCAGCAAATGATATCATCCGGGGAGATAATATTATTGCTTATCGTATCATGAACATAAATCATAACGATCCCGCTCGTATCCCTGTTGAGCGTATCTGTCGGGGTGACTACCCTGCGGTAATAGGATGTATCGAACAAAGGCCCCGGGGTATAATCCTTCAGGTTATTGGGTGCAGGTGCATCGGTCCAACCGCTGCTGTTGGTCCTGTATAACCACTTGTACTGAAAACTAACATCTCCCTTGGGCTGAGAAGCAATAATGGGATCGGGAGTCTCCCCCTGGCAAATGGTCTGCTGGCCTGAGGCCACATTGAAGGTAAATCCTCGCATGGGAATGATCAGGTTATTGATAACCGTCCCTCCATCTCCACTACCGCCAGAGGAAGCGCCATAGCTTGATCCGTTCCATAATCCCCTGGTTCCCTCGGAGTATTCAGTACTGACACCGCCGGGAAGGGATGATCCGGCATGCCAGATGACCCCGGCACCACCCAGTCCACCCGGACCACTCCTGTCAGTGGCATAACTGGTATGCCCCCCATCCCCGCCGGAAACATTCATTTCCAGGGTTCCGGTGATGGTACTTGCATCAATAACGATTACACCACCACCACCACCACCGCCTGCTCCGGCAGTTGCTGTGTCGGTTACTGATTCGCCCATGGCCAGCAGGGAAGCATTTTGTGATTCCAGGGTATCGGTGATCAGGATGATCACCCCTGCTCCGTTGCCTCCAAGCGTACCTGTTCTGCCTTCGCCTTCATTGCCTGCTCCACCGCCTCCGCCAAAATATATCCTGTTTCTTAACTCTGTTATATTGGTGTAGAGATCCGAGGTTATGAAGCCTCCATAGGCAAGATTGTCAAAGTCATTTACCCCGCATGCCTCGGAAGGGTATCCTCCTTCACCTCCTCCACCACGGTTTCCACCCCCACCGCCACCGGCATATTTACCATTCCCTCCACCGCCGGCATTGGCTGCGAGTCCCTTTCCACGCTTGTAAATATAGTCGGACAGGACCGCTCCTTCTCCTTTTCGTCCCGATGAATCCCGGTCATTTTCTAAATGGAATGCCCCGTTCACCTTGCTGCAGTCCCCCGTAAAAAACGTAGTATCCCCTCCAACAAATCCCTTCCCGCTGACATCTATATTTTCGGTAAGGGTGATCTTTGATGTGGCGATCAGGGCCACTACGCCCCCGGTTCCTTCGGCCGAGTCCCACGCCGGACAGGTAATGGTTTTGTTAACATTCAGATAATTATCTATGGGTACTTTAATTAACTGGTTCACTTCCCCGGGATCAGGAGGGCTCATTTTCGGTAAATAGGTGGAGAATATGACCGCATTGCCCGGTATATCCACTTCGAATACACGAATCAATGTATATATCCCGGTATTTGGATTACCGCTTCCCCTGTCGATCAGCCCTTCATTTGGATGCCCTGGGGGATAAACTTTCAGTCCCTTGACCTGGAAAAACATGGCAATATCACCCTTCTGGAAGATGAAAGGATCATCTACGATCACACTATCGAATATATCCGTAGTATCCTTGTTTTCGACAGAAATAATGCGGGTGTATTGATTGATGATGGTATCATTCTGGCCATAGGAGGGAGACAGGAAAAGCATTGCCAGGATAATGGCAGGGAGGTAATATTTTATCCGATCTTTAATAATGAAGCCGTTTGCAAATTCCATATTAAAAATACAAAACCTTGCTGAATTTCAAACCTGCCTGATAATTCGGATGATTTCAGCAACGGTCAGGGAATATAGCTGATTTTACCCTAAAATGAAAAAAGAGTTACAAAGAAGACTGTTTTTATTTTGTTCCAACGTAATTATACGCTTTTAAGAGGGTCAGATTCCCTGTTCCTGAACCTGTTAAGAAATTTCCGGATATTCTCACCAGTCACTGCATGCCGGCGGGTACCTCCTGTACCCAGCAAGTAAACATAAGGATGATCATGAAGGGATTGATCTTGACATAATTCCCGACAATATTCGGCGTTAGAATGTTATTCTCGGTAAACTGGACGATCACAAAAACCAGCAATACCTTGAAAGCCGGCTCGGCAGTATCTCCGGTAAGCAAGGCGAATACAAATGGTATGGAATAACCGATGATGGTCCCGAAATAAGAAATGAAATTAAAAATAGCAGCTATCACCCCCAATGTAATGGCATACCTGATCCCTGCCAGAAAGAGTCCGAATGAATTGATTATGCATAATACAAAAACGACTGTAAATATGAATACCGGCAGGATACCCAGCCTGAAAAGGGTTCCGGTAGTGGCTGTAAAGGCCTTGTTAAATACGCTACTCCCGGCATCGAACATGCCTGAGACCCTGGACCGCAAAAAGTCTGTGAGTTGCAGATCAGTGATTCCAAACAGGCCTGAGATTGATTGTTCCAGTTCATCAATCCTGCTGATTGCCTTGATACGGAAAGTCGGAAAGTCACCGACGAATACACCCAGTTTACGATACACGAAGAGTGCGGTGAATGTAATAACAGTCAGTAACAGGATAATGCTTATGATTATGGATAGCAGAAAAAATGAGAACTTCTGGGCCGAAGGTATCCTGTCAATTATTCAAAGGCAATTCCACTATAAAAGTCGTGCCCGTTCCTAATTCGGTTTCATACCGGATCTCCCCCCCAGCATTCTCAATAATGTTCTTGACAATGGCAAGGCCCATACCCATTCCGCTGGATTTGGTGGTAAAGTTTGGCTGAAACAATTTGTCACCGAGTTCATCAGGGATCCCTCTGCCATTGTCCATAACTTTAACAATCGCATTTATCTCATTGGTTTCCAGACTGATACTAACTTTTCCTGTCCGGTCCTCCGGAATGGCTTGAATGGCATTCTTCACCAGGTTAATGAAAACCCTTGATAACTGTTCCCTATCTGCTAAAACGATGGCTGGTACTGTGTTTTTAAAAGATGCCTGGATCTTGATATCCTCCGTATTCAGGAATAGTTTCGAAATTTTAATGATTTTTTCTTTCAGGTCCACCTCCTCATTATTTGCCCTGGGCATCTTGGCAAAGTTTGAAAATTCTGTGGCTATGGTGGACAAATGGTCAATCTGTTCAATCAGGGTTTGTGTTATCCGCTTCAGGTTCTGGTTCTGTTTACCAGGATCCTCCCCGGAGGAACGTTGCAGGTGTTGCACGCTCAGTTTCATGGGAGTCAGTGGATTCTTGATCTCATGGGCAATTTGCTTGGCCATCTCTCTCCAGGCTGATTCCCTTTCAGAACGGGCAAGCTTTTCAGCAGAATCAGCGAGTTCATCT
Organism: Bacteroides sp.; assembly: GCA_030640625.1. GTDB lineage: Bacteria > Bacteroidota > Bacteroidia > Bacteroidales > SM23-62 > SM23-62. Next base: position 7,922 of record DAOWJB010000119.1, on the reverse strand, counting down.
ACCATATGGTTATATGCCCTGACCAGGGCCCCGATTTCATCCTTTGCTTCATATTGTATTTTCTCATTGCCCTTCCCGAAGCGCATTTTTCCAAATTTGCTCTGGATCATTCGAAGCGGCTGGGTTATCTGGTTTGATATGAAAACGGCGATCAGGATGGAAAGGGTTATCAACAGAACATAGAAATTTACCACAGCAACCACCAGGTTGGATATCTCCATGGTCAATGCCTGCTGCCTGGTAAAATAGGGCAGGTTAAGGTATGCCAGCAGCTGATTCCTGTCGTTTTTAAACGGTACATAGGCAGAAAGGAAACGCAAATTCCCTATCTGTTCTTCATGGGTAAATTCAGCTGCATTCTGAATGGCCAGCTCATAATATGCAGCCGGGTCGATTTTCGGACCTACAAGGCGTTTTTCAAATATTTCAGAACGGGATGTAGCCAGCAGGTCCCCATTCGGAGCAAACAGGTTAATATCCGAGAAGAAAACATTGGAGAATTTTTGCAATAATTCATCCAGGCTGGAATATCCTCCAGCCTGCCACCCGGCGGTCAGGTCGGTCTCAAATTCAAGTTTGTGCATAACTTCAATATAGACAGACTGGATCTTTTCCTCCAGGCTGTCGAAGTGCCTTTCCCTGTATTGCCGGATACTGAATAAGATGGTCCCCCCCCCGATCAACAGCAATGACAGGAACAGGATCCCGATCATGGTATACTGGATCTTATTCTTGATGCTTACCTGTAAACTTCTTCTGAGTAAAGGAATATTTACCAGCAGCAGGTTTACCGTTAAGATCAGGTAGAAAAAAACAAAAATATAGGTAAAGGTAATGGTCGTACTGAGCAGGCTTACATGCTGGTTACTGACGACAACAGTATTCAGGTCATCCACATTATAGGCCAGGTGGTCGTAGCCATCATAAACGGTATATTCAAACTCTTCCGCTCCCCTCGTATATGGATCCTGTTTCATGCTGTATGAATAGTCCCCTGACTGGGTGATCAGTTGTCCACTGTTATATTTTGCATAGGTGTAATCCCTGTGGAAGAATCCTTTTCTCAGCCGGTCAGTGAGCAACAATTCAGGGTATCCGAGTTCTTCCGTAACAAGGCGTGAATCAAGTTCCAGGAAAAGGCTTGCGGTTATGTTACTGTCAGAGGAGAAATATTCAAACGAAGCAAAATAGCTGATCCTCCCGTTCATATTATCTACGAAATAAAATCTTGAGCCCGGGATCCTGATCCGGTTTTCCAGGTGCAGGTCTTCGAAAAACTCATAGCAGGGATACCAGACATCATAATAAGGCTCGATATATAAGCTGTCATCAGGTGTACAGAGTGTGAAATGCATATCGTACCTGTCCCAGAAGCCACGGAAATAGTTGCCTCTCAGATAATCATCAATGACCATATGATCTACGTATCCCTCATGGATCATATATCCCAGTTCCTGATCTGAGGCAATATCAGTTTCCAGGTCTTTAAGTAATAATTCGGCAACAGGATCATGTTCTGCGGAAAGGTCAACTGCAAGAACCATCTTCTCATTATGCCTTTTTTCATCTGAATAAATACCGATCTGGTACACGGACAATATGCTATAAAGGAAAATCAGCAAAACGAAGGTGGAATACTTGAACTGCACATGCCTGCTCCCACGGATTACCGCCACGACCCCGGTTACGACCATGATTAAAAAGGCAAGCAGCAGGTCCGGTCCGCCAGGCTGCAGATACCCGGTAAGCCAGGCCAGTAATCCAAAAGTAATGACAAAAAAGAGCAACCTGTGTGATGAAAGATCCGGTTTAAACAGGCTGAAAAACTTATCCATCAGTATGGTCAGGGAAGTAAAATGAAAAGCCAGGATGAGGAATCCAACGAAAGTAAATACAGAAATCTCAAGCACCCTGTAGGTTTCAAATGAAATACTTGAATGAACGACCAGGCTCCGGAAAAGCATAATTGTTAACTGAAAATAACATACGAGGCCTATGAAAAAGATCCCCTGTAGAACCTGAAAAACAGTCCTGCTGTATTTCAAAGGCAGTGTGAATTCTGCATAGAAAATATAGGCCAGGAAAAATACAAAGAAGGAAGTGATCAGCAGATCCGCAAGTGTGGGAAACAGGTTGGAGGCGGCAAATAATACCGGGTTAAAGATCTCAAGATCACTGATTTGATCAGGAATTGGCATTTTCAGCATAATGGCATTAAGCAGGATCATTATGATGGCTGCCATGACGATCCCTGTGTTCTTCCAGAAAGGATCCGGTATGGATTTTATCAGGTGACGAACATACAACAGGAATAGTAGGATCCCTGCAAAAAACAGGAAAAGGGAGAAATATGATTGAAATGGGCTGTATGGGGGGATCTCTGTGAAATCAAGCGTGCATACTTCTTGCTGCCAGGAATCGTAAATTGCCCTCCCCTCAGGGCTTCCTCCCTTCCGGACCAGGGTACCCTCAGGAATGTGAAAATCCTCCTGGAAGTTATTGCTTATAAATCGGTTCTCATACTGATACTCATGCTTGATAAGGATCAGTCCGATCAGCTTCCGGGAACCGTTTTTTCTTTCCTTTTTGAGCATCCAGCTGTTCCCGGCAAATACCAGCCCTTCCCGGCTGGTTTCATTTTCAAGCAGCAATTCGATTGAAACAGCATTGCCGGTCCAGAATCTCAGCGTATCATCCTCGACCAGGAATAGATCGAGGCCCGTGCCATCAACCTTTTCTTTCATCCGGGAATGCAGCAATGCAAAATACTGACCTGGTAATTTTTCCTGATGTATCCAGGAGCTGTCCTGATCCATGACTGCCAGGGTTTCTTCCATCTCATTGAAAAGGGCGTAAATATGGTGTTCCTTTTCCTGCAGTTTTTCCTGGAACCTTCTTATAATCCCGTTTTCAGAAAGGGAATAAAATGAGAAATGTTCAAGCAGCAGGGAAAGTAAAAAAAAGACAATCGCCGCAGCCAGCAATCCAGTATTCCGTATGGTGCCCTTATTCATATATTTTTCACAATTGGAAAAATAAAGATAGGGATAAATCATCAACCATGATGATATGGCTCTCCCCTGATAATGGTAAATGCCCTGTACAATTGTTCGAGGAAGAGAAGCCTGACCAGCTGATGAGAGAACGTCATTTTCGATAAGGACAATTCAAGATCAGCTCTTCTATAAACTTCCTCTGAGAAACCATAGGGACCTCCGACCACAAAAACAATTCTCCTGGATGACCCCTGTTGTTGCTTTTCAAGGAAACCGGCAAATTCCACCGAGCTGATGGCCTTCCCCCGTTCATCCATCAATACTACATAATCCCCGGTTTCAATGGCCTTGAGTATGGCTCTTCCTTCCTCAGTTTTCACCTTTTGCTCAGGCCAGGATCCGGAATTTTTCAGATCAGGCAACTCCCTGATCATGAAATCTGCATAATGCACCAGCCTCCGCCTGTATTCTTCCATTCCTTCACGTATAAAGGGAAATCTGGTTTTCCCGCTTAGCAGTAATTGTATTTTCATGCTAAATATTGCTAAATTGCGCTATTATCCGGGGGCCATCAGAGATGATTTCTGATTCCCGGCATGATTTATGAACCAGAATGTACAAAAATCGTGCTTGAAATGAAAAAGATCCTGTATATCCTTTCCTGGATCATCCTTATGTTTCCTGTTTTGTCATATGCACAAACAGATAAACTGCCAGCGGAAATTGTGCTGTCCTTTGAGGCCGGTAATGCCTCAGAACTGGCAGAGCATTTCCACAATAATGTGGAACTGATCATTTTGGACAAAGAAGATGTATACAGCCGCTCACAGGCTGAACAAATCATCCGGAAGTTCTTCTCTGAACACAAGCCCAAGGCATTCAAGGTCATTTTTGAAGGGGGAAAGGAAAACTCCCGCTATGCCATTGGCAGCCTCGACACATCGACAGCCAGGTACCGGGTATATATACTGATGAAAAAGCAGGATGGCACCCCGTTAATTCACCAATTAAGGATCGAGGAAGAAGAGGGAAATGATCAATAAGGAGCTTTTTGAGGCTTTTCTGGAAGTTGCCCTGAAAGAAGACCTGGGGGATGGTGACCATTCCTCCCTCGCCTGTATTCCCGCTGAAGCCACGGGAAAAGCAATGCTGCATATTAAAGATGAGGGCATTATCGCGGGACTCGAAATTGCATCACTCATATTCAGGAAAGTTGATCCGGACTTAAAGTTAGAATTCTTTTTGCAGGACGGGGACAGGATTAAACCCGGGGATAAAGGCTTTATTGTATCCGGAAAAATTCAATCAATCCTTAAATCAGAACGGATCGTCCTGAATGTTCTGCAGCGCATGAGTGGCATTGCCAGCCAGACGACCATGTATGTTCAGAAAATCAAGGACCTGCATACGAAAATCCTCAGTACCAGAAAAACAACTCCCGGTATGAGGATCCTGGATAAGGCAGCGGTCCGGATTGGCGGCGGAAAGAACCACCGGATGGGACTGTATGATATGATCATTTTAAAAGATAATCATATTGACTTTGCAGGCGGGATCGAACAGGCCATAAGGAAAACGAATGATTACCTGAAGTCAACGGGGAAAAAGCTTCGGATTGAGATTGAGGCGCGTGAATTGGATGATGTCAGGGAAATTCTCCGTATTGGCAATGTCCACCGCATCCTGCTCGATAATTTCAACATCCAGGATACACGTATTGCAGTGAAACTCATTGCCGGACAGTATGAAACCGAGTCCTCCGGGAACATCACCCTCGAGAACCTGAGGGATTATGCAGCATGTGGTGTAGATTATATCTCCGTTGGAGCGCTGACACATCAGATCCAGAGCCTGGATTTCAGTCTTAAGGCCAGTCATTAGGATATGGAAGAAAAATCCGACCTGTCAAAAATATCTAAATTTGTAAACGAGAAAGCTAAATGGGCTATCAGCCGGGCACAACAAATCAGCATTCCCGGATTTGAAGGCATCCCCATTTATGATGTTGTGGTATTTTTTGTCAGGGGGATTCAGCGGGGGGCGCTGACAACACGTGCTTCATCCATTGCTTTTCACTTTACCCTGGCATCCCTTCCCTTAATTATCTACTTTTTCACCCTTATTCCCCTTCTTCCCATCAATAATTTCCAGGAAGGACTCCTGAGCCTGGTCGAAAGTATGATGCCGGCAAATGTTTTTGAATTAATGGAAAGCACACTGAGGGATATGTTTATCAAGAGAACGGCTTTGCAATTATTCGGTATTCTTATCGCCCTGTATTTTGCCACCAGTGCGATCAATGTATTGATCGTCGCTTTTAACAACACCTACCATACCATTGAAACCCGAACCTGGATCCAGCGACGTGCCATCGCAGCATTCCTGGTAATCATCATGTTTATCCTGATAGCTTCAGCAGTAAGTCTTATTATTTTCAGCCGCTATGCCTTGAACCTGTTGGATTCCAAGGAAATCATCCAGAAAGACATTAACCTGTATCTCTTCAGGATAGGTAAATGGATTGTAATTATAGCCCTGATCTATTCTGCACTGTCATTTCTTTACTGGCTGGGGCCTTCACGTAAGATGAAATGGAAATTTTATTCAGCGGGATCTTCACTGGCAAGCGTACTGGTCATTCTTACTTCCCTGATATTCTCCTCGATAATCAACAATTTTGGTCAGTTCAACAAGTTTTACGGTTCGATCGGTACCCTGATGGTCATTCTGCTCTGGCTTTATCTGAATTCCATTGCAATGCTTATCGGATTTGAGTTAAATGCCAGCATTAAGAATGCAAAACTGGTAATGGATAACGAGATGGAGGAAGAGATAACAGAGGATGGATAAATGAAATCAACTGACCCATTTTCGATATTCAGGGATTGGTATCAGGATGCCATGGCTGCCGGCACTCCTGATCCAACCATCATGACACTGGCCACAGTGAATATGGATGGCAGTCCAACTGCCAGGATCGTCCTGCTGAAATCCAACGACGAGAATGGGTTTGTGTTCTATACCAATTACAAGAGCAGGAAGTCCCAAGATCTTGAAAACAATTCACGGGCAGCCCTGGTTTTTCATTGGCGGGAGCCAGGTTACCAGATACGGATTGAAGGCATAACAGAAAAGGTTTCCACGGAAACATCAGACCGGTATTTCAGCAGCCGTCCCAGGGGAAGTCAGCTGGGAGCATGGGCTTCGCAGCAAAGCCAGGAAATTCCTTCAAAAGCAACCCTGGATGAGTCTCTGAAAAGATGGGAAACTGAATTCCGGGACCAGCCTGTGCCCCGTCCACCTCACTGGGGTGGTTGCCGGGTGATCCCCGACAGGATAGAGTTCTGGTCGGAGCGTGAAGACCGGCTTCATGAGAGAATGCTGTTTGAAAAGGCGGGACCGGACTGGATATTAAAAAGGCTAGCCCCTTAAACCCTGTATGCGCTCTTCCAGGACCTGGATCTTCTTTTCGGCATCTTCCTGTTTCTTCCTTTCCTTATTCACGACATTTTCTGGGGCATGCTGGACAAACCTCTCATTGTCAAGTTTGGCCATAACGGATCTCAGGAATCCCTTTGTATAGGAGAGTTCTTCTTCCAGTTTCTGCAATTCTTCAGCTACATCCACAGCCCCTTCCAGGGGGATATAGAATTCTACGGATTGTACGCGGAAGGAAACAGCCCCCTCTATTTTTTCGTCTGTTGCTTCCACATGATCCAGTATCCCAAGTTTTACCAGGATGCTTTCAAACCGCCTGTTGTATGAATGATTCTGATCCCTCACAAACAGTTTCAGGCTTTGTTTTGCAGGCAGGCTTTTTTCTTTCCTGGTGTTCCTGACTGCGGTTACTGCCTCCTTCAGGTCTTCAAATAGCAATAGTATTTCTTTATCTGCCTTCCCTGCTTTGGGCATTGCACTTATCATTATGCTTTCACCCTCCTTCCGCTCAGCCAATAATTGCCAGATATGTTCTGTGATGAAGGGCATGAAGGGATGCAACATCCGGATGAGCATGTCCAGGAATTGGATGGTCTTTCCATGGGTGATGGCATCGATCGGTTCTCCGAATGAAGGTTTGACGCTCTCCAGATACCAGGCGGAAAATTCATCCCAGAAAAGCCGGTAAAGGGTCATCAGGACCTCTGAGATACGATATTTTGAATACTGGTCTTCCAGCTGTTTCAGCGATCTGTTCAATTTATTTTCAAACCATTCGATGGCCACTTTTGCACTCTCCGGTTGTGCAAACTGCTGATCTGTTTTCCATTGCTTAATCAGGCGGAATGCGTTCCATATCTTGTTCCCGAAATTCCTGCCCTGTTCGGGCAGGCTGTCATCGTACAGGAGATCTCCACCTGCCGGGGAACATAACAACATCCCCACGCGAACCCCGTCTGCCGAGTATTTTTTTATCAGGTCGAGTGGTTCGGGGGAGTTGCCGAGGGACTTTGACATCTTGCGCCGTTTGCTATCGCGCACCATACCTGTCAGGTATACATTATTGAAAGGTTTTTCACCGGGGTATTCATAACCGGCAATGATCATTCTTGCCACCCAGAAAAAAAGAATATCCGGGGCCGTTACCAGGTCATTGGTAGGATAATAATATTGATATTCCGGGTTCTGCGGATTGCGGATCCCGTCAAACAGGGCAATGGGCCATAACCAGGAGGAAAACCAGGTATCCAGTACGTCCTCATCCTGATGAAGATCTTCCATGCTGAGCCCCTGGTTCCCTGTTTTGGTCCGGGCCAGTTCCAGGGCTTCTTCCCCATCTGCAGCTACTACAAATTCATTGGTTTTTCCGATGAACCAGGCCGGAATTCTCTGTCCCCACCAAAGCTGCCTGGAAATGCACCAGTCCTTGATGTTTTCCATCCAATGCCGGTAAATATTTTTAAACTTCGCCGGATGCAATTGTACAAC
>DAOWJB010000221.1 GCA_030640625.1 Bacteroides sp. | reverse complement strand
TGGGACAGAGGTGCTGGCCATGAATCCCCATGAAACCATGTCGAAACTGATGGGAGGAGAAATAGAAGAGATCAGTCTGGCTGTTACTGAAAAAGTAAACAGGGTGCTGGAGGGACTTTAATTAACAAACCTTTAAATTTCCGGATAGGCTTTCTGGGAATATTGCTTTAATTTTGAGCAAACCATTTAATCCCAGAAGAAACCTAAGATGCAAAAACCAGACCCACACATCCTGACGATTTTTGGAGCGTCAGGAGACCTGGCTCGCAGGAAGCTGATTCCGTCTATCTTCAATCTTTACCTTCAGGATTTACTGCCCCAGCACTTTGCCCTGCTGGGTACCGGAAGGAAGAAATATACCGATGAGTCGTTCCGGGAACATATGAAGGAGGCCCTGGAAACTTTCTCCGGCGATAAGGCAGATCCCGCCAGCATAAGACCCTTTCTGGAATGCCTTTATTATGTATCCATTGATACATCTGATCCGGCTGAGTATACCAGGCTGAAACAGAAACTGGATACGCTCAATCAGCAATTAGATACCGGAGATAATCACATATTTTACCTTGCAACTCCCCCAAGTCTTTATGCAAAGGTAGCACACAGCCTGGCCGCCCAGGGATTGGCGATAAAGAAAACCGGGTGGAGCAGGATTATCGTAGAAAAACCTTTCGGCTATGACCTTGCATCCAGCAGGGAGCTCAACCATCAGTTCAGAGAGGTCTTCGATGAAGAGCAGATATACCGGATTGATCACTACCTGGGTAAGGAAACGGTGCAGAACATTATGGTGACAAGATTTTCAAACGCCATCTTCGAACCCATCTGGAACAGGAATTATGTCCACCATGTTGAAATTACGGCCGCTGAAAGCATCGGGGTGGGTGACAGGGGAGGTTACTACGAGGGTTCCGGGGCCTTGCGTGACATGTTCCAGAACCACATGTTACAGCTGGTTGCACTCGTAGCCATGGAACCCCCGGTATGGGCAGATTCGAATTCCATTCGCAATGAGATCGTCAAGGTACTGGAATCCTTGCGTCCCTTTACCGAAGAAGATTTGGCGAACAATGTGATCAGGGGACAATACATGGAATCCATGATCAGGGGAGAGCCTGCCAAAGCATACAGGGAGGAATATGGGGTGGATCCGGATAGCCGTACTGAGACATATGTCGGAATAAAGTTTTATATTGATAACTGGCGTTGGAAGGATGTTCCGTTTTATGTCAGGACCGGAAAACGGCTGCCCACACGGGTAACAGAAATTGTAGTACATTTCCAGCCAACCCCACACCATATTTTCTCAGATTACGATAAGGGAGATATAAATTCAAATAAATTGATCATCAGGATACAACCGGATGAAGGCCTGTTAATAAAATACGGCATGAAAGTCCCCGGTGCCGGGTACGACGTACAGACTGTAAACATGGACTTTCACTACACCGACCTGTCAGAAGTCTATCTGCCTTCAGCTTATGAAAGGCTTTTACATGATTGCATGCTGGGTGATTCCACATTGTATGCAAGGGGAGATGCGGTGGAATGCGCATGGTCATATGTGGATCCCATACTGAAGTACTGGGAAAAAAATCCTGGTAAATCATTGTATGGATATCCGGCGGGAACCTGGGGACCAAAAGAAGCAGATGATTTGATAGAGGAAAAAGGACTAACCTGGCGCTACCCATGTAAAAATCTTACTGATGATGGCATATATTGCGAACTGTGATACACATTTTTAATTCCTTAGACAGACTGGCCGGTGTTTTGGGTGACAATGTGATCAGCCTTGTCGAGGATGCCCATTTGAATGGCAGGGAATTCAATATAGCTTTGTCCGGCGGCAGAACCCCAAGGATATTATTTGAGAAAATTGCGTCAACCTCTGAGGAATCGGGAGTATGGGAGCATGTGAATTTCTATTGGGTGGATGAAAGGTGTGTACCACCCGACCACCCTGACAGTAATTACCGGATGACCAATGAAGCCCTGTTGCAGCATTTACCACTCAATAATGATCATATTTACAGGATGATCGGGGAGGAGGAACCCCACAGAGAAGCAATGAGGTATGCAGGGCTGCTCCAGGAGCAAATCCCTACCCGTGATGGTTTGCCGCGTTTTGATCTGATCCTCCTGGGCATGGGTGCTGATGGGCATACTGCATCCATATTTCCTGACCAGATGGAATTGTTGCATGCTGAGCGACTATGTGAAGTAGCCCGGCATCCTGAAACCGGACAGCACAGACTCACCCTGACCGGCCCTGTGATCAATAATGCAGACAAAATATTCTTTATGGTCACAGGCCAGAATAAAGCTACCCTGCTGGCCAGCATTCTTGATGCTAAAAGTGAAAAGGAAAAATTCCCGGCAGCACATATTAAGCCCTCACATGGGAAATTAGAATGGTATCTAGATGAGGCAGCCGCCAAACTTCTGAATAAATAACAAGGAGGCAATGGGTATTATAAGCAGAAGGGGCTGTCCCTTTCGAAACAGCCCCTTCTAATATCAAATTCTCACTCTAAGATTTACTCACAAACAATGTAGTATTAATACAGGTGTATCTGACTTCTTCGTTTCACGATAAGCTCAGGCCTTCCCTCGAATGTACTTAGCAGTCCGGTTACCCACATATATCTTCCTTCAAAATACATTTCCGGGTACCTGCTGAATCTCCTTGCATGATTTCCCGAGATGATCACCGTGAAATCATGATAGGGATAGCTACCGCCGAAATACAGGTGGTATTCATCAGTCTGCCAGGAATAATATATCTCATGAACCCTGCCATAAATATTCCTTACTTCACCAATATGATAATAAGCGTTGTATGAAGGAATTGTGACGATCCGGTATCCTACAGGATAGTACCAGTACCTGTATCCGGGGTACATGATCCTGTAGTCATTGTACATCCGGTGGGTCCAGGTAACATGGATCCTTTTTGGTGTGCGGTAATGATAATTTACTTTCTTGTACCTGACCGGGTTGTAATGATAACCCTTGACATGATTCGTACGAACTACCCGCCGGCTTGGGCTTGTATAATGTTTCCGCTGCTCGGCATGGTTACCGGAGGTCTGGTATTTTCTACCAGTATTCCCCCGGATGGACTGATCATTTCGCTGGCCATTATTACTGCTGACATTGCCCTTGTTATTGACTGGCTTATTTTTATCGTATCTGCCATTATTGCCCTCACGATGGGGTGACTTATATCCATTGTAAGGCTTGATATTGCCCCTGTTCTGGGTTGGCTTATGCCCATTCCACCTGCGATTGTTGCTCTTGCTAGGGCTGTTGTTACCATTGTTTCGATCTACATTCCCATTGTTGCCGGGTTTATTCTGACCCTTGTCCGGTTTATTGTAAGTACTCCTGCTAAGCCCGGAACGGTTCTGAGAATGTCTGGTAGCAGTAACTGTCCGGGTTCTTTTAGCCTGGGAGATATCGCGTGTATTGGCTTGCCTGGTCCTGGTAGCCTGCTGGCTTCTACTGCTTTTTTTCTGTTCAGCTGACCGTCTGACGGCCGTTTCACTTTTTGGCTTCTCCTGTTCATGCCGCATGCGTTCCCTGGAACTCTTCTGGGCATATGCAGAAATCG
>DAOWJB010000280.1 GCA_030640625.1 Bacteroides sp. | reverse complement strand
GGGATGTACCAGCATCGTCTGGGTACAAATTTTGAAAATGCACTTTCCGGGCAAACAGAACATGACCAGGGCATGCCCCTCGAGGCCATTACCATTGCAGAGGTTTTGAAGGAAGCAGGCTACACCACAGGGATATACGGGAAATGGCACCTGGGATATTTACCCCCTTACTTACCATCGAACCAGGGATTTGATGATTTCAGGGGACTGGGCTCGGGAGATGGTGACCACCATACGCATGTGGACCGCTGGGGCCGAGAGGATTGGTGGCATAACAATGTGCTTGAAATGGAAGATGGTTACAGTACGGACCTTATCACCGATTACAGTACCCAGTTTATCCGCGATCATAGGAAGGAACCCTTTTTCCTGTATGTTGCGCATTTGGCCATTCACTTCCCCTGGCAGGGCCCGGATGACCCCCCACACCGTGTAGCCGGCATCACGTACGAAAATAATAAATGGGGCATCATTCCCGACAAGAATAATGTCCGGCCACACGTGAAAGCCATGATCGAGTCTGTTGACAGAGGAGTAGGTGAAATCATGCAGACACTGAAGGACCTCAGCCTGGAGGAAAACACTCTGGTCCTCTTTACCTCAGATAATGGTGGCTATATTCACTATGCGAATAACTTTCATAATATATCAAGTAACGGACCTCTCAGGGGACAGAAGGGTCAGGTATATGAAGGGGGACACCGTGTGCCGGGAATTGCATACTGGCCTGGTAAAATAAAGCCTGGTACTGAAACTGATGAGACGGTATTGACTATGGATCTGTTTCCGACCTTTGCTTCATTGGCCGGCGCAAAAATACCAGGGAACAAACAATTGGATGGTGTGAATATCCTCCCCATGTTATTACATGAAGAGGATTTACCAAATAGGACTGTTTTCTGGAAAAAGGGGAACGACAGGGCTGTAAGAAAAGGTCCCTGGAAATTGGTTATGCATGGAGAAGATGCACCTGAACTTTATAATCTTAATGAGGATATCGGGGAAACAAATGACCTTTCTGAAAATCATCCTGAGGTGGTATCTGAAATGCTAAAAGCATATGAGGATTGGCACCGTGATGTTACAGGCTATGCTTCCCAATGGGGAAAGACACCCTGACTATTTCGCTAATTTTTAGAAACACATTTCAGTATAGAAGTGCCAGCTACGATAGTTATGAGCAAGATTTTTCGGAAATGAATCCACTTGCTGCAGAAATACTAAAATCAGGAATTGAGATTTTATATATTGCGTTGATGTTTTTGTTTATATTCGTTTACCCCCGAATATGTCTGATGGAAATACATACGCTGAAGTAATCTTGCCGGTGCCGATTCCGACCCTGTTTTCCTATCGTATTCCAGGATCACTGAAGGCAAAGGTAAAAGCTGGGATGAGGGTACAAGTGCCATTGGGAAACCGAAAGGTATATAAGGGAATTGTACGTCGGTGTGAGATACAGGAACCGGGCTTGGCAAAAGTTAAGAATATCCAGGATGTACTTGATGAGTATCCCGTGGTGAGCGAGGTTCAGTTTCAGTTCTGGGAATGGTTGGCTGATTATTATATGTGTACCCTGGGGGAAGTTTACCGGGCAGCCCTGCCCTCCGGACTTCAGAAGGAATATGTTCCCAGGTTTGAAAGTTGCACCATGCTTGCAGAATCTTATCAGGATGAGGAAAAACTGAATGAGGTCATGGATGGAATGAGCCGGGCGCCGAAACAATTGGAGATCCTGCAGCATATGGTAGATCTGGCACTGGAAAAGGGATCAATGGCATCGGGTATGACAAAATCGGAATTGTCAGCAGGATATGCATTCAGCCAGAGTGCGTACATTGCGCTTATCAAAAAAAATATCCTGGTTGAGTACAGGGAAAGGACAAGCCGTTTGGAATATTCGGGGAGAAAAATCGAAGCATTTAAGAAACTCAGCTCTCTCCAGCAAACTGCTCTGGAAAAGATCAGCAGTCTTTTTCAGAAGCAACAGGTAGTACTCCTGAGAGGGGTTACATCCAGTGGGAAAACCGAGATATATATCCAACTGATCAGGGAGCAGATAGAATTAAACAGACAGGTTCTTTACCTGCTGCCCGAAATAGTCCTGACCGCCCAGATAGTTGAGCGGTTGAAAGAAGTTTTTGGGGACCAGGTTGGGATATATCATTCACGATATGCGGATGCAGATCGAGTGGAAACTTTTCTGAGGGTGAGGGAAAATCCTGTCGGGACGGAATATAAGGTAGTATTGGGAGCCCGATCTGCCATATTCCTGCCATTCCGGGATCTCGGACTCATCATTATAGATGAAGAATTTGAACAAAGCTATAAACAGGCAGATCCGGCTCCCAGGTATCATGCCCGGGATGCAGCCGTAGTTCTTGCCGAGATGTATGGGGCAAAGGTACTGCTGGGATCGGCAACCCCGTCTTTCGAAAGTTATTATAATGCCCGCAGTGATAAATACGGGATGGTTACAATGAACGAGCGCTTTAATCAGGTAACCCCGCCGGAGATCCTCATTGCGGATATCCGGGAAGCCTACCGGAAAAAAAGAATGCGGTCCCATTTCACCCCGGAATTGTTCAGCCTGATTGAAGAAACACTCAGCGCCGACAAACAGCTGATATTATTTCAAAACCGGCGTGGATTTTCGCCCTATATCGAGTGTTTTAGTTGTGGCTGGATCCCGGCATGTATACATTGTGATGTAAGCCTGACCTATCATAAGCAACAGCATCGGCTGATTTGTCATTACTGCGGGTATTCCAGGGCTGTGCCTTCAAGTTGCCCGGAATGCCATGATCCCCATTTAGTCACACGTGGTTTCGGGACTGAAAAACTGGAAGAGGAAGTATCTATCTTATTTCCGGGGTACAGGATTGGACGGATGGATTTCGATACCACCCGCACAAGGAAAAGATATGAACGGATAATCAGGGATTTTGAAGGCGGTCAAACCCGGATCCTTATCGGGACCCAGATTGTGACCAAGGGACTTGATTTTGATAATGTTGGACTGGTTGGGGTTCTGCATGCTGACAATCTATTGAACTTCCCGGATTTTCGCTCCTTCGAACGTAGCTACCAGCTGATGGCACAGGTTGCAGGAAGGGCAGGCAGAAGAGACAGCTTTGGGAAGGTGGTCATACAAACCACAAATCCTTCACATCCAGTAATTCAACATATCCGTAATGGTGATTACCACACCATGTATATGAGCCAGATGGAGGATCGTCAGATATTTCATTATCCGCCCTATACCCGGTTGCTCAAGGTCACCCTGCGACATGAGAACAAGGAAGTTGTTGAAAAAGCATCACATGAGCTGGCAGGGAACCTGCGCAAAGCCATGAAGGTCCCTGTAATGGGTCCTCAGTCCCCGCTCATTGGCAAGATCCAGCGTATGCATCTGATGAACATCCTCGTCAAGCTTCCCCGGACAGCTGAGATTGGTGATCTTAAGAAACTAATAAAAAGGGAGATAGATGCCATAAGATCAAATCAGGAGTACAGGAAATTGTTCATTGTTCCTGACGTCGATCCGGTATAATTTATTATTTTTGCCCCGCACTTATCGTGCGACACACCCACACCCACACTCAAACCCTTGCTTTCATCGGGATGTAGCGCAGCCAGGTTAGCGCGCGTCGTTCGGGACGACGAGGTCGTGAGTTCGAATCTCACCATCC
>DAOWJB010000308.1 GCA_030640625.1 Bacteroides sp. | reverse complement strand
GCCGTTCAGAACATGAAATTCTCCAAGGATCTTTTCCGTGAACGAAGAAATATCCTGGAGGCCCTGCTGGGAACCTATTTTAAAGAGGGTGGAACACAGGCTATGCTTACCGTTGTCAGCGGGGGTGATCTGGAAGAAGCCATCAGGCATCCGGAGAAATATGCCAATCTCATCGTGCGGGTGGGAGGATTCAGCGAACGGTTTGTCAACCTGCCGCCCGAAACCCAGCAGGAAATCCTGTCCCGTACAATGTACTGACCCCTCACTCAGACTGGTCTCTCGTGTGGGCGAAAGTAAATTTGTAGAGCTTGAGATCATTTTCCCTGGCATTTTCAGTGCACTTTATCTCAAATTCATCGAGACCAGCCTCAAGAAGAACATTTTCAACCAGGATTGATTTTTCACCGGGTTGCAGTGTGATCTGCGTTTTATTGCCGGCGAGGTTATATATAAAATCCAATGGATCAGGCTCTTCCATTGCATAATAAATGCGGATATCATAACTCCCATTCACCAGAACATTTACCTTGTATTTTGCAAAATCATCCGGCTTGGTAAAGTGTGTTATATAGAGGGCAGCATTATTCACATTCATGCTGATTTTCCATGGAGCACAGGCAAGTATCTCCGATGGAGTAGATCCCCTGGAGATTTTAAAAACCGGGGATTCAAATGCGTGGCTATCATGAAATACTGATGTATGCCAATCCCCAAGCATTCTTCTCATTTCAGCACCAATTTCCGCTTCTTCAGCAAGGATGTTCCGATGTTCTTTGAGATCTTTGCGGATATCGAAAAGCGCATACCCGGACTTGTCCACCAATAGAGATCCCGCAGCGGAAACCGTATTATAAAGGAGTTTGTAATCCTCCGTTCTAATTCCCATTATCTGGCCAGGATATGCCAGCTGATTCCCTTCTGAGTATTTCCATGGCCGGTACTCATCCTTCACACCCTCAGGGGTCCATGGCCGGTCGGTAGGTGGCCAGCCAGGATTGGCATACAGGAAAACTTCTTTGTCCGGATGCCCGCTAAAATTGCCCTGTAGATAAGGCAGTATGCTGCGCCCGTCGAGCTTGAGACCCTGGATGTCCACGCTGGCTCCTGCAAGTTCGATGAGGGTCGGGAAAATATCCGTGACATCACAGAGCCGGTGCACTGTCCCCGGGGGGAATCTGCCTTCATAGCGGACAAACAGAAGTGATCTGATCCCGTTTTCCCATATATCCCCCTTATGTCCCCTCATACCGTTCACATACCTGGTTTTCCGGTCCTCGTCCGTCAACCAGCGGTTGATTACTGCCGGACCGTTATCACTCATGAAAAGTACCAAGGTGTTCTCTGTAATTCCCATCTGTTCCAGGGAGACAAGCAGCCGTCCGATGTGATAATCCATATGGTCCACCATCCCGTATAAGGTTGAAAGGTTTTGCGACAAGCCCTTCTTCCTATATTTCTCAATATACTCCTGCGGAACATCCAGGGGTGCATGGCAGGTAAGTAGTGAGAGGTAAGCAAAAAATGGAACCTCCCTGTTCTTTTTCATAAAATCAATGACCATATTGGCCAGGACTCCGGTCACCCATCCTTCTGTCTTATGGGGTTCGCCGTTAAGCATTCCTTCATTATCATAGTAATCATAAAACCTGGCCATAAAGGCCTCATCAAAGCCCCTTTCCCATGGGAAATAGCCCGTTGTCCTGCCGGAATGCCATTTCCCCCACATACCTGTTGCATACCCGGCTTTTTTCAAGGCCTCTGCAAGTGTGGTTTCATCCAGGTGGAGATAATCCTTTCCACCATGAACATGAGATACTCCTGTACGAAGGAAATGCCTCCCGGTGAGCAATGATGCCCTTGTGGTGGCACAGACTGGAGTGACGTAATACTGGCTGAATTGAACGGATTCACCCGCCAACCTGTCAAGATTGGGGGTCTCAATGATGCTGTTCCCGTGGTTGCCAAGGTCATCCCAACCCAGATCATCGGCCAGTATCAAAAGAATGTTTGGCTGGGATCTACAGGATGGCCAGGCACAAGCGGTCATGAGCATCACTGTTCCAATCAGGCAGACAATACATTTTAATGGCCTCATTTCCAGTACTTTTTCATGGGTTTAGCTCTAAGTTCCAGGTCTTGATTTCAGGCTTCAATGGGTAATTCGTAAATGGAATCCCATTCCGGATGGCCCTGGACCTTTAGTGCGATCACCATGTCCGCTATAACCTGATCCCTGTCTTGGGTTGGAACCAAGAACTCTACCTGCGGCCCTTTCAGTACTGTATTCCCTTTCACCTCCTCGAATTCCCATGTCCTGATCTCCACGCCATTTACTGTGATGGTCATTTTACCTGCAGGCGTATCAGTGCAAGAATGGTTTAGAATGAATAAATCAAATTTCAGAATTTCTCCTGCTTGCCATTGATATTTCGGGAAGGAGGCGGAGGCCATAACCGGCCTGCATGCTTCCCTGATGGAATCACAGGCTGGTTTGGGCAGCGCAGGATACTGAACAATGGAATTATTGGCCGCAGCGGGCCATGGTTCATTAAAGCACCAGTTAATGGCCATTGAACAATATGGCCATTTTTGCCTGGCCCCTTCGAAGATAAATCGGTAGCCTGCAGCCTGGAGTTTTTGTCCCCTTTCCACCATCTCTTCCAAATTCCTTGATTTCCCGCAATACTTTTCAATTACCTCCGGGCATAACCATGTATCGTCCTGCCAGCTTTTGAAGGCATGATGAACAATCCAGGCCATGGAATCCGGTGAAGGGGGAAAGATTTCTTCCTGCGGGATGATCCTCCTGATAATCTCCGCATCAGAAGGGGATGGAACCCCGTATTCCGTAAGGGCCGTATGATTTGATCTTGCCATGATCTGGCAGATATCCTCATTGGATAGGGGATCATAGAAAAGGTAATGTCCGTGTCCTATTCCCTCAAGTGGGGAAGTTGGAATAAAGGGGATCTCGGGGGTCAGTTCCAGGCATATGCTGTTAAGCCACCTGAGGGGAAGGGACTGGTCATCCATCCCTGACCAGCTGTTAAAAAGTTCATTGCCCCCGGACCAGAGCACAGTGCTGGGATGTTGTCCCACCCTTTCTATAATGGCACGGGATTCCGATTTTAGAACAAAGAGATAAGAATCATCATCTGGATAATCGTTACAGGCCAAAGGAAACTCCTGCCATACCATCATGCCATTTCGGTCACACCATTCATGGAAAAAATCTTTGTTTACAATGCCCCCACCCCATACCCGAAGGATATTAAAACCTATCCCGGTCGCCAGTTCGAGCAGTTCACGGTACCTGTCATCGCTGATCATGCCGGGAAAGACCTCGGGATTTACCCAGTTTGAACCCTGGGCAAATATTTTCCTGTTGTTGATCTCCAGGGTAATTGGGGGCAGCAGCCGGGATTTGGGAAAACCGGGATCTTCCTGTTCCGTACCTGTATTTCTTACCAGGCGGATCTTACGGAAGCCAATTGTGGACCTTTGTTCGTCAATCAGGTGATGTTCCGCGTCAAAGGCTGATACCACCAACTCATAAAGATCAGGTTCTCCAAGGCCGGCGGGCCACCAAAGTTTAATATCTTCAAGCTTAATGGATTCCCTGAATTCACCTGCTTCTTGTTCAAATTCCTTCAGATGCACTGTCATACCTTTGAATTCAGCTCTTACTGAAAGGGACTGAACACCAGATGAGGCCCTGCCTGTAATGGTCAGGTCAGCACTTTCAAGTGAATCATCCAGGCTGTAGCGAGTGCGAACCTCATGGATAAAGTCTCTCCTGATTTCAAGGGATGTTTCGTCCCATACCCCTAATGGCACCAACCTTGGATGCCAGTCCCATCCATAACTCACAGCAGGTTTGAAAGCACGGTTTGCCTGGGAACGATCGTCTCCTTCATGATGAGATTTTGGTACCGGGGCTATCTGGATCCTCAGGTCATTTTTTTCTTCGAGGCGTGTAGTGAGATCCAGGTCAACATGCCTGAACATGCCCTCCTGTTGCAGGAGCACCCTACCATTCAGGGAGATTATAAACGCATAGTCTATCCCCTTGCTGCTGAAGAAAAGCCTCTCAGATCCGGACAGGGAGGGTCTGTTAAAACTGGTTTTGTAAGTCCACCAGACATCCTCCATCCAGCGGAATTGCCTGAAACCATCACTTCGGGTCCAGTCCGGCTCCTCCAGGGTATGTAACATGTCCAGCTGAACAGCTCCAGGAAAGCTGGCTGGGTTCCATTCCAGCGGCAGAGAATCTTTTTCCGTATGAAAACCCAGTTCCCAGTTCGTATTTAATTTTGCCTGAATCATTCTTCGGATACCTTACCCATGGGCGTTGAATTGGATGTACCGCTGATCTAAGTTTAATATTATTCAACCGTTTCTGTTATAGCCGTTATGTGGGTAAGTTCAATTTTCCTGAATTCAACTTCGGAACCTTCAGCCTGTATGGCTATCTGTCCTTTGCTGGCGGTACAATCAGATCCGTAATTCACCAGATCACCGTTTACCCAGATTTTTATTTCGTTAGCAACACATTCAATAACCATAGTATTCCAATCACCAACTGTATTTTCAGATCCATCTGTAAGATTTTTTATCCTGCGTTTTTTGCCTTCGGTGATGCCCCATTCTTCTTTTGGTCCACGGCGACTTTCCATATCAGGTACGGAAATATCCTCAACAATGCACCAAAAATCACCTGCATTTTCATGAAACATTTGCACTTCCAATGATTTAGGGAACATTTCGTATAAAGCCCTT
>DAOWJB010000002.1 GCA_030640625.1 Bacteroides sp. | reverse complement strand
TGGGCCAAAAGGCACAGCATATTTACCGGTCCAGGATCAAAACATTTGAAACAGAAGTCGAGCGGATAAAAAAAAGAAACAACTGGTATTCCCTGATCCGGCTAATTTCCTTTGTTCTCTCTATTTTCTTACTGGTTAAGCTCTTGCCAGTGAATTTGTACCTGGCAATCGGTATGGCAGTTGTTGCTTTCAGCATCCTGCTTCTTTTTGTGAACCGCAGTTCAAAGATCTCGGCCCGCAGGAAACTCCTGGAAGAACTACTTGAAATTAATAAGTCCGAAACAAAGGCCCTCAAATGGGATTTTGAGGATTTTGACGCTGGACTGGCCTACATTGATCCTGTACATCCCTACACCTCTGATCTGGATATTTTTGGTGAGCGATCCCTTTTTCAATACCTGAACCGGACCAGTATCGCCAAAGGCAGGGAATGCCTGGCCAACTGGCTGTCTGGTCCGGCTGAACCAGGGATCATTCTTGAACGGCAACAGGCTGTTGCTGAGCTTTGTGATAAACTCGACTGGCGCCAGGAATTCTATGCCAGCGGAAGACTCTCAAAAGAGACTGAGAAGGATTATAATGATCTCATAACATGGCTATCTTCCAAACCAATGATCATTGGCAACCAGGTATATAAAATCTTACTCATCCTGTTGCCCTTCCTTACGATAAGTACACTGGTCATGAGTATATGGTTCATCCGGTTTAATATTCCGGTTACATTTATCCTCATCCAGTTGGTATTAGTAGGGTGGAATCTCAGGCGGATCAACCACCATCATAACCAGGTAAGCCGCAAATTCGATCTGCTTATCAAGTATACTAACCTGATCCGTTTGGTGGAGGGAGAGGATTTCAGATCAGCCAGGTTAAAAACACTTCAGGAAGAACTCAGATCTGATGGTAAAAGCGTCGGACAAAAATTACATTCCCTCGCGCGCATTGTCGTTGATTTCGACAGGAGGCTAAACATGATCATGGGGATTGTTCTGAACGGTTTATTGATGTGGGACCTGCATTGCATCCTGCGACTGGAAAAATGGAAGTTGAACAGCGCCCGGGAGTTACCCGGATGGTTTGGCATACTGGGAGAATTTGAAGCCCTGAACAGCCTGGCCGGCTTCCGTTATAATGTCCCGGAAACTATTTTCCCCGAGATTGCCTCCGATGAACTGATCATCAATGCGACATCTCTTGGTCATCCCCTGATACTTCCCAATGAAAACATTCACAATGACATCATTATCAACCGTTTTGGTGAGTTCATGCTAATCACCGGGTCCAATATGGCCGGAAAAAGCACCTTTCTGCGTACTGTCGGGGTGAACCTGGTTCTGGCAGCCACCGGCGCACCTGTCCTGGCCCGCAATATGCAATTCAAACCCGTTGAAATCATTACCAGCATGAGGATCAGTGATTCCCTGAGCAGCAGGGAATCCACATTTTATGCTGAACTAAAACGGCTCCGCAAGATCATTGACATCCATAACCAGGGACAGCAGGCATTGGTTCTTCTTGATGAGATATTGAAAGGAACCAATTCGAGGGACAAACATTTTGGTTCTGAAATGTTTATCCGGCAATTGATCGAATCGGAAAGTGCCGGACTAATAGCCACCCATGATCTCGAGCTTAGCAAACTCGAAGCCGAATTTCCGGATCATATCAGGAACTATTGTTTTGAGGTGCAGATTGACAACCAGGAATTTATCTATGATTATAAACTCCGCAATGGCGTATGCCAAACAATGAATGCCACAGAATTAATGAAAAAGATGGGAATTTCCATTAAAATAAGCTCCCGCTGACATGACTTCAGAAAAAGTAAAACTTGACAAATATGGCCGGAAGGAGATGATCGGTCATATTGTCGGTCCGGTATTCATCGCAGCCCTGTTCTTCCTGGTTGCAGGCAGGGTCGACATCTCCCGCGCCTGGTTATGGGCCATCATTACCTTCCTGTATTATGTCGGAGGAATGATGGTTATCCTGAGGGTAAACCCCTTACTATTAAACGAAAGAGGTAGCTGGAGCAGGAAAAAGGATGCCAAATCATGGGACAAGATCATGGTGCAAATTTTCGGTGTCATTGGCCTTTACTTCCATACCATATTGATGGCGCTGGATGTTGGACGTTTTGAGTGGTCCCTCCTCAACCCCTGGTTCATCCTTCCAGGTATGACATTATATACGGGAGGCTTCAATATGGTATACTGGGCCATGGCTGAGAATACCCATTTCGAGACAACCGTCAGAATACAGCATGAAAGAGATCATCAGGTAATTACAACCGGACCTTACCGGATCGTGAGGCATCCTGGATACACCGGACTCATCATTGCGAATTTTGGATCAACCATGATTCTTGGATCCATGTATGGTTTTATCACGGCGATTGCCACCTTGCTGGTCCTTGGGATCCGAACATGGTTGGAAGACCGTGATCTGGCAACCGAACTTGACGGGTATCAGGCCTACAGGGAACGGGTCAGGTACAGGCTGTTGCCGTTTATCTGGTAAGCGTTCATCCCGGTATTTGAATAGTGTCAGAATGAGTAGGTCAGTCCGATTCCAAGCACTTCCTTAAATTGTATCGCGGACCCATAGGTTGATCCATCCGGATTCGTAAACTCGATATCCTGGTTATAAATGAGCTGTGTGGAAATATTTGCTGCAAAGAACTCATTGATCTTGAACCAGATCAGTAAATCCCAATTGACATCGATTACAGCCAGGTCTTCATACCTTGAAAACAGTCCAAGTGTAGTTGTTAGCGTTATGTTTTTGACCACTTCCTTATTAAATAACATCGTAAGATCCATCCCTGCATTGAATTTGGTCTTCTTGCCGGGTTCAACACCATATTCTCCCCTTTCCGATAACTCCTCATCAAGCACGAATGTGGTCTTTCCATCAAATGGAGAAAACGTAAAAGAAAAAGACTCTTCATCCGAGAATTTGTGGTTATAGGTTATCCCGATACCCAGTTTTGAATAGGCAGGTGCCATGAAACTGGAGATAAATACAGTTGTGTCATTGTCATATGAATAGCCCTTGTAGAATTGGGTCCGGAAATCGAGCATGACCGAAGCATACCATTTACCCTTTAACTTGTATCCATACCTGGAAATTAAAACCATGTTATCATCGGTCTTCTTAAAAGGTTCTTCCTTTTTGCCAATCCGCTGGGCCCCGTAGCCGGCATCCAGTTTGGTCTGCCAAAGATGTGGATCTCTCTCAAAATTAATCCCATAGTTCACAATTCCAATAAAGGATACAGAAGGATCTCCACCACCCGACCAGTTTGAAAGTCCAACTTGAGAAAAATTCAGCCCGATTTTCCCCGTATGCATCCAGTAACTGGTATCGGGATTCTCCTGCGCAGATGCAGCAAGGCTAATGCCCAGTATGAGCAAGGATATCTTGAAAATTCTCATGGTGATTAAATTTTGGTGGTGTGAAAATAGATATAATTGATAAAATACCAAACAGTTCTGAATCTGATTTCAGTCCCT
>DAOWJB010000343.1 GCA_030640625.1 Bacteroides sp. | reverse complement strand
TTACGAATGGAGTCAACCTGTTGCTGTGTCCTTGCGAGTGTCCTGTTCATATCCTGTATATAGAGGGATTCATCTGAGCCAGACACTTCATAACTGCCGGCAAAATCCATCATATCTGTTTTTATATCTACCTCGCTTCCAGGAGCTATCAGCAGGGGAATGATCTGCTGGTTCCCGGTATGGAGATTATAAAAGGTCGGTGTTTCAATTTTGTCCTTTAGTACAAAGCTGCCATCCTTTTTCAGCTTCACAGAATCAACCTGGCGGATCTCACCGATTCCCTGTTCATCAAGGTATATCATGTTTTGATCTCCATTTTCGAGGTGACCGGTTATCTCAACCTTAATGCCTTTCGAACAGGACAGAAGCAATGCAAGGGGCAGTAGCCAGGAAAGTTTTCTCATTTGTCAGGGATTAAAGTTTCTTTTAATTTTTGTTCCAATAGATCACCCCGGAGATTCTGAGCAATGATCCTGCCTTCTTTATCCAGCAAATAGCTCAACGGGATACCCTGGATGTTATAAACGGGTACAACAATGGAATTCCAGAATTGTAAATCGCTGACATGAACCCAGTGAAGCTGGTCTTCTTCGATTCCCTTCAACCATGCATTGCGGTTCTTGTCGAGCGAAACCTGGTAGATCTCAAATCCTTTGTTATGATACTTCTTGTAGACTTTTACCAGATTCGGATTTTCCTCCCGGCAGGGTGGACACCAGGATGCCCAGAAATCAAGCAGCACATATTGGTCCCTGAGTGAGGATAGAAGGATGGTATCACCATCCGGATTGGGCAGGGCAATCTCCGGTGCAGAAGTACCCGTTGAAAGCCGGGCGGCGGACATGGACTCAAACAGTCGTTTTTGTTTTAGTTCCTCCACCTGCCTATGAAGATCCTGGACAGCGTCTGACTCAGGATACAGTATGCCCAGTGATGAATCGACCATGGCAAAATATGTAAAGTCTTTCTCGGGCTCCAGCACGAAATGCCTGGGACCTATCTGCTGGTAAAGGGCCATCAGACTGGCCTGGGAGTGCAGGTTGTTTTCGATGAATGCGAAGGTATATTCCCGGTATGCCCCAAGGATGCCAGCGTATACGGAATCGAGACCTGATTTAATTTCCATAAAATTCTGATTGTGAACACTGTCAGTAAATATTCTGTTCAACTGATATATTTTTGCAAGTACCTTGTTTTGCTCAGCCGTAAGTTCCCGGATCAGCCTGGAATCTTCAGAACCATCCACCTGATATGTGCTGGACAATTCCAAGGCATCTCCCTCGATGGTGATCTTATCACCTTTGCCGGCCAGGATATATATAAAACTTTCCGGTTGAGTGTGGATCGCATAAAATCTATTTTCCGCTGAAGTCCCACTCAAATCAAAGGTGCCGTCCGCATTAATACGGGTGGAATCGACGGGGATCATTTCAGTACTGGTCATTTCCTTGAGGTAGACCATTATGCCATCCCCGTTTTCCAGGTTGCCGGAGACCTTGAATGTACTTCTTTCACCATTGCAGGATATGAGCAGGATAATAATGCCGGCCAGCCAGGTGTTCTTACTCATCTTTTTTGCGTTTATTCAATTCTTGAACGATCATTTTATTTGCCAGGGAAGGATCTGCCTTGCCTCCTGTGGATTTCATAACTTCTCCCATAAATAATCCAACCAGGCCTTTTTTCCCATTGTGAAATTCCATGACTTTTTCAGGATATCTATCTAATGCTGCCAGCACGTGTTTCATTATGGCATCCGTGTCCGATTCCTGAATAAGATCCATCTGCCGGGCAATAAGAAGAGGATCACTGTCTGGATGCCCGATCAGTTCCGGGAATATTTTTTGCTGCAGGGCAGTGTAACTTACCTTTCCGTCAATGGCCAGGGAAATCAGTGATGCCATTTTCTCCGGGAGCAACGGAAATTCATCCATCTGGGCATGATTTTCATTCAACCATGATTTGACGGGACCAAGCATCCAGTTGGCAGCGGTTTTTGGTTCATCTGAATGTTCTGCAAGCGCTCCAAAATACCGGGCGATATCCGGCGATTCTACCAGGATACCGGCCTCCTGTTCTGAAAGATGGTAATCATCAGTATACCTGGATAAAAGTTCCCACGGGAGGACCGGCATGTTCGCATCTATCTCTGATACCCATTTTTTTTCTATTAAAAGGGGATTCAGGTCCGGCTCAGGGAAATAGCGGTAGTCCTCAGCTTCTTCCTTGCTTCTCAAGGGAAATGTTAGATTTCTCTGATCATCATAACTTACAGTTTGTTGCACCACCCTGCCTCCCTCTTCAAGAAGGGCTATCTGCCTGTCAATTTCATACTCAATTGCCTTCCTGACATTGGACATGCTGTTCAGGTTCTTGATCTCGGTGCGTGTTCCCAGCCTCGTTTCTTGCCTTGTTCTGACCGAAACATTGGCGTCACATCTCAGGCTGCCTTCCTCCATATTGCCATCGCATATGCCCAGGTATCGTACCAGCCTTCTGATCTCTCCGATGTATGCCTGTGCTTCCTCCCCGCTGCTTAGATCTGGTTCACTCACGATCTCAAGCAAGGGTACACCGGCCCTGTTCAGGTCTATCAGACTGGTATCGGGTTGCTGGTCATGAAGGCTTTTACCTGCATCTTCTTCGATATGAATGCGGATCAGCCGGATCTTTTTGTTTCCTCCGGGCATACGAATATTTATATGACCGCCCAGGCAGATAGGATCCTCATGCTGGGAGATCTGATATCCTTTGGGAAGGTCAGTATAAAAATAATTCTTGCGGGCAAAGGTAAGGGCTGGAGCTATCTCAGATTGGGTGGCCAATCCGAGCCTGATGGCATATTCTACAACCTTTCCATTCAGTCTGGGAAGACTTCCTGGATGTCCAAGTGAAATAATCGATGTATGTTTATTGGGTTCAGCGCCGAATTGGTTAGGGTCCGAACAAAACAGTTTGCTCTCTGTGCTTAACTGGGCATGGACCTCCAGGCCAATCACTGCCGCGTATGAATTTGCATTTTTCACCAATCCTGCGAAGATACATATTTTCTGAATTAATGCTGCCGGGTCTGGATCTCATCCCTTTAAACCCCACTGCGAAAAAAATTAATGAAAAATGATTGATTTATCAGGTCTTGCCGTTGTTATATTTAGATGAATTTCTGATATTTGTAGACTTTTTTTGACTGTCCGGAAATGATTTTTTAATTTGCTGAATTATAAGGTTTTGCAGAACACTAAAAAATAATGAGCTATATACAATTTGATAAAAGTCAGCTGATAAATCTGGAATATTCCCTGAACCGGGAAATTATCCGCTCAAATCGTGCCGGATCCTATGCCAGTCTGACCATCGTTGGATGCAATACCAGGAAATATCATGGTCTCCTGGTATGCCCCCTGGAGCAATTTCAAGGAGAAAAACATGTACTGCTCTCCTCACTGGATGAGACCATCGTGGAGAAAGACCAGGAGTTTAACCTGGGAATCCGGAAATATGAAGGAGATAATTTCGTGCCTAAAGGGCATAAATATGTCCGGGATTTTGAGGCTGAGACCATCGCACGTACCACATTTCGTGTAGGGAGCGTGGTACTGGTTAAGGAAAGCCTTCTCGCTGAGAAAGAACAACAAATCCTCCTGAAATATCAGCTGGTTGAGAGCCAGGGTCCGATTAAAATGAAATTCCGTCCCTTCCTTGCGTTCAGAAATGCACATACATTGAGCAAGTCCAACCTTTATGCCAAGACAAGGGTAAGAAAGACGACCAACGGTGTTGCCTCAAAGCTTTATGAGGGCTATCCGAGTTTATATATGCAGTTCTCGAAAAAACCAGAATATGTTCATGTACCCGATTGGTATTATAACATCGAGTATTTACAGGAAATGGAACGGGGATATGCTTATAAGGAAGATCTGTTCGTGCCCGGCTATTTCGAACTGGGAATGAAGCAAGGTGAGATTATCATCTTCTCGGCAAGTACCAGGGAGGCGGCTACCGCCAATCTTAAAAGGAAGTATACCAATGAGCTGTCCAAACGAAGACCGCGTACCAGTTTTTATAATAGCCTGGTCAATTCTGCGCAGCAGTTCATCGTGAGAAAGGATCGCAAAACTGAAGTGGTTGCAGGATTTCCATGGTTTGGCACATGGGGAAGGGATACTTTTATCGCACTGCCCGGTCTGACCATCGCCATCAGGGATCCGGAATCATTCCTGTCCGTAGCCGATACCATGGTGAAAAAATTAAAACATGGACTGTTCCCCAATATGGGCACAGATGATGATCCCGCTTTCAATTCGGTAGATGCACCCCTCTGGTTTATCTGGGCCTTGCAGCAATTTCATAACTATGACCCGGCCCATGACCTGTGGAAAAGGTATGGGAAGCATATTAAACATATCCTCAGCCACTTCAGGGAAGGCACCCTTTTCAATATCCATATGCAGGAGAATGGACTGGTCCATGCGGGTGAAGAATTTAAAGCGCTTACATGGATGGATGCAGTTGTTTATGACAGTCCGGTTACCCAGCGGGACGGGAATCCTGTAGAGATCTCGGCACTCTGGTATAACGGGATCCGCTTTGCCCTTGAGCTGGCTGAGAAAGCGGGGGAAATGAAATTCCTTAATGAATGGAAGGATATACCTGCCCTGATTGAAGAATCGTTTGTTCCTGTCTTCTGGTATGAGGAAGGCGGCTACCTGGCAGATTGTGTGAAAAACGGTGTACAGGATATCTCCGTAAGACCCAACCAGATCATTGCAGCAGCGATGGATTATTCCCCGCTTAGCACAGAAATGAAAAAATCCATTCTGGATGTGGTGGAGGGAGAGTTATTGACTCCAAGGGGACTCCGGACCCTGTCGCCCAAGAATCCCGCATACAAGGGTATATATGAAGGCAAGCAAGAAAGCCGGGATGAGGCTTATCATCAGGGGACTGTCTGGCCGTGGTTGCTGGAGCATTTCTGTGCCACCTACCTGAAGATCCACAAAACAACAGGATTGTCCCTGGTGAAGAAAATATATTACGGATTTGAAGAAGAAATGAATGTGAACGGGATTGGATCCATCTCAGAGATTTATGACGGGGATCCTCCGCACGCAGGCCGTGGTGCAATCTCACAGGCCTGGAGCGTGGCTGCCCTGTTACGGATCCGGAGAATGATCAAGAATTACAGTACAGACAAAACATAAACCCTCCAGTCTATGAGAGTATTAATGTTCGGTTGGGAATTTCCTCCACACATATCAGGCGGCCTGGGCACGGCATGTTATGGCCTTACTAATGGATTGTCATATTTCGATGACATGGACATTCTTTTTGTTGTTCCAAAAGCATTCGGAGATGAGGACCAGTCCAAACTACGCCTGATCGGGGCAAACGACATTTCACTCAGCGAACACAATACCCATTACCAGGATCTTTTGAAAAAGATCAGGTTCATGGAAGTCAACTCCAATATCATTCCTTATACAGATCCGGATGAGTATTTTAAACTTCTGGAACAGGATAAAACCGGGAAGAAGCAGTTTGTACACGCCCGTTTCAGCGGAAAGCTTGAATTCACCGGAGGATATGGTGCCAATTTATTCCAGGAAATTGCAAATTATGCAGCAGTGGCCACCGAAATCGCAGCAGCTGGTGATTTTGATGTGATCCATTCTCATGACTGGCTGACATACCCGGCCGGGATGGCTGCCAAGCAGGTATCAGGCAAGCCTTTGGTTGTACATGTCCATGCCACTGATTTTGACCGCAGTGGCGGGAATGTGAATCCGGGTGTTTATGAGATGGAAAAAACTGGCATGGAGGCTGCCGATAAGGTAATTACCGTAAGCAATCTTACCCGCAATACCGTGATCCATAATTACGGAATAGATCCTGATAAAGTGGTGACGGTATATAACGCTGTAGATCCGGTAGTTCAAAAAGAAAACATCTCCGTAAAAAAGGGTTTCGATGAGAAGATCGTAACCTTCCTGGGCAGGATAACCATGCAAAAGGGACCGGAATACTTCATCGAGGTGGCCAAAAAAGTGTTACAGAAAATGGACAATGTACGTTTTGTCATGGCGGGTAGCGGGGACATGATGATTAAAATGATATGGCATGCAGCATCCCTTCGAATAATGGATAAGTTTCATTTTACGGGATTTCTCAGAGGGGACGATGTATACCGGATGTTCTCGCTGACAGATGTTTATGTGATGCCTTCGGTCTCTGAGCCTTTCGGGATATCTCCGCTGGAAGCAATGCAGTCCAATGTCCCGGTCATTATTTCCCATCAGTCAGGCGTTGCCGAGATCCTGAAACATGCCATAAAGGTTGATTTCTGGGACATTGATGCCATGGCAGATGCCATTTATGGCATACTGAATTATGATGCCTTATCAGGGATGTTTAAAAAATACGGGAAAGAAGAAGTAGATAGTTTGAAGTGGGAAAACTCTGCCAGAAAGGTACGGGATATCTATGCCACAGTAGTGTAATTAATTAATCAACATAGAATGAAAACGATTTGTCTGTATTTCCAGGTTCATCAACCCTTCCGTTTCAGGAGGTACCGTTTTTTCGATATCGGTAATGAGCATTATTATTATGACGATTATTCCAATGAAAGTATCCTTAGAAAAGTGGCAGACAAATGTTACCTCCCGGCCAATGAGATACTGCTTGACCTGATCAGGAAATTTGACGGGAAGTTCAAAGTTGCCTTTTCAATATCAGGGATTGCGATTGACCAGATGGAGATATATGCTCCTGAAGTATTGGAAAGTTTTAAAAAACTGGCAAAAACTGGTTGTGTGGAATTCCTTGCCGAAACCAATGCCCATTCCCTGGTTGCCCTGAAGGATGAAGATGAATTCAGATCCCAGGTGGAGGAGCATGTTGGAAAGATACAAAAGCATTTTGGCCAGACCCCGACGGTATTCAGGAATACAGAACTGGTATATTCCGATGAGATTGGTGCCATGGTGGCACGTATGGGATATAAGGCCATGCTGACAGAAGGTGCAAAACATGTACTTGGCTGGAAGAGTCCGAATTACCTCTATTGCAATGCCATTAATCCCAAACTCAAAGTATTGCTGAAGAATTTTAAACTAAGTGATGATATTGCCTTCCGCTTTTCCAATAAAGGATGGGAAGAATATCCGCTTACCACAGAAAAATATGTAACCTGGTTAAAACAGATCGGAAAGGATGAGGAAACAGTTAATCTTTTTATGGATTATGAAACTTTCGGCGAACATCAATGGGAGGAAACCGGCATATTTGAGTTCCTGAAGGCATTGCCCGAGACCGTATTTGCATTGTCAGATTTTACTTTCAGTACTCCATCGGAGGTTGCCAGTAACCTGCAGGTGGTCTCTGCTGTGAAGGTACCATACCCCATTTCGTGGGCAGATGAAGAGAGGGATCTGACTGCCTGGCTTGGCAATGAATTGCAGGAGGAAGCATATAACAGGCTTTATGACCTCCGGGATAAACTTAAGAAAGTCAAGGACCCGGTGCTTCAGAAGGACTGGGATTACCTCCAGGTAAGTGACCACTTTTACTACATGTGTACAAAGTTTTTCTCTGATGGAGCCGTACATTCGTATTTCAATCCTTATGACACACCTTATGATGCATTCATCAATTATATGAATGTTCTGAGTGATTTTTCACTGAGGGTGAATGCAGCCGTTCCTCAGACTGGCGTGGAGCAGGAGATAGCAAACCTGACCGGGATCATCGAGGAAAGGGATAGTATTATAGGCAAATATGAAGAAGAGATTTATGAGTTAAATAAGCAATTATTATTATCCGGACAGGAGCAAGGCACTACAAAGAAAACTGCTGCAGCAGGTCCTGCCAAAAAAACAAGCGCAAGGAAAGCTCCCACAAAAAAGCCCCCCGCAAAAAAGACCCCAGCGAAAAAGACTACAGCAACCGGTTCGGCCAGTGCCTCAGCTGTTAAAAAAGCCCCAGCGACAAAGGCCGCGAAGAAAAAAAGTTCCGCTACCGGGAAAACCACCGGGAGAGCAAATACCAGCAGCCGGAAGACTTAGCAGAGATTCCGGATTGATTAAAACTCTTATTGTTTAATTTTTCAAAAAACATATATGGCAAAGCAATATCTGTCTCCGGACTATTTATTTGAAGTAAGTTGGGAGGTTTGTAATAAAGTAGGAGGGATCCATACTGTAATTTCAACCAAGGCAAAATCATTACAGGCAGACTTACAGAACAGACATATTCTGATCGGTCCGGATGTCTGGAGGGATTCAGGTGAGAACCCTGAATTTGAGGAAGATAAAATGCTGTTCAATGCATGGAAGCAGCAGGCCCTGGGGGATGGGATCAGAATTAAGGTCGGGAGGTGGAAAATTGCCGGCAGACCCATCGCCATTATACTGGATTTTACCACATTCATGGCAAGAAAGGATGAGATATTCAGCAATCTTTGGGAAGGCTTTCAACTGGATTCCATCTCGGGTCAGTGGGATTACATCGAACCATGTCTTTTCGGTTATGCGGCCGGGAAGGTCATTGAAAGTTTTACTCAGTTTTATTTGAATACCCGGACCCGGGTGGTTGCCCAGTTCCATGAATGGATGACCGGAGCCGGTTTACTGTACCTGAATGAGCACTGTCCCCAGATAGCGACTGCTTTCACCACCCATGCAACAGTTATTGGCAGGTCCATTGCCGGAAATCAGTTGCCCCTTTACGGTCGACTGGAAGAATATGACGGAGATGATAAATCCAATGATTTCAATGTGGTTTCCAAGCAGTCCCTTGAGAAAATTGCAGCAACGAATGCAGATGCATTCACTACAGTCAGTAAACTAACCTCAAGAGAGTGTGCCCAATTCCTGAAAAACGAAGTAGATGTTGTCACACCGAATGGGTTTGAAGATTCATTTGTACCCGCAGAGGAAGATTTTAAAGGAAAAAGGGACAAGGCCAGGGAACTTTTGGTGGATGTAGCCGGATTGGTAAGTGGACAGGCTGTCGATAAGGATGCATTATTGATCGCTACAAGTGGAAGGTATGAGTTCCGGAACAAAGGGCTGGATGTATTTGTGGATGCACTCGCCAAAATAAATCGTTCCGACAGGATGAACCGCGAAATTATTGCTTTCATCTTGATCCCGGCTCATCATTATGGACCACGAAAAGACCTTGTTGAGGCATTGAAAGTAAAGAAACCACTGGATCACCAGGAAATCTGCTGCCTGACCCATCACCTTCACAATCCGGAATACGATCCCATCCTGAACAAAATCCGGGAAAACAACCTGGCAAATGCGGAGGGGAACAAGGTAAAGATCGTATTTGTGCCTTCTTACCTGCATGGGAATGATGGGATCTTTAACCTGCCCTATTATGACCTGCTGATCGGATTTGACCTGACTGTATTTGCTTCCTATTATGAACCATGGGGCTATACACCATTGGAGAGCCTGGCTTTCAGTATACCCAGCGTTACCACTACCCTGGCCGGCTTTGGTTTGTGGGTGAGAGAGGAATACGGAGAAACAGAGCACGGTATAGCAGTTGTTGACAGAGATGATGATAATTATACAGAAACTGTTGATGGGATAGCAGAGGCCATTTTAACTACAGCAGGACTTGAACAGGCTGCTTATGAAAAAGCAAGGAAGGAGGCATGGGATATTTCCAGGATCGCCCTCTGGGAAAACCTGGTGGAATATTACTGGCAAGCTTATGGGATTGCGCTGGATAAGGCTAGACGGCGTACCAACCTGTTTTTTGATAAAGAACGCCCGGAGTATATCAGTGAAAAGATTACGGCAGAAAAACCCGACTGGAAGATGTTTGAAGTACAGGAAAATATTCCGGAAGGGCTTAAGGCCCTTGAAGAGATCGCCATGAATCTGTACTGGTCGTGGGACCAGGAAGCGACTGCATTTTTCCGTTCGATTGATCCGGAACTTTGGGAGGAGACAAACCATAATCCAATCCTGGCAGCAAGGAATATTCCCCTGAGCCGCTTCAAGGAGCTTGAGGAGGATAAGGATTTCATCCGAGAAATGAACAGGATTCACAAGAAATGTCAAACATATATTGAGAAGAAGAAGGATGCTGTTGGACCAAAAGTTGCTTATTTCAGCATGGAATATGGCATTCACGATTCGCTGAAAATATATTCCGGTGGACTCGGACTTCTTGCCGGTGATTATCTCAAGGAAGCCAGCGATTATAACCGGAACATTGTTGGCGTCGGACTGCTGTACCGGTACGGTTATTTCACCCAGATTGTTTCTACAAGAGGAGAACAGATCGTTGCCAATATGCAACAGGACTTCTCCAAGATCCCCGCCAGGCAGGTCAGGGATGAGCATGGTAGATGGAAAACCATCAGTATTCAAATGCCCGGCCGAACCATGAAAGCGAGGATATGGCGAGTGGATGTGGGCCGGGTTGAATTGTATCTGCTGGATACCGATTTTGAGGAGAATATTGAACAGGACAGGAATGTGACCCACCATCTGTATGGAGGGGATACTGAAAACAGGTTCAAACAGGAATTATTGTTGGGAGTAGGTGGGATCCGCCTCCTGCAGACTATGGGAATTGAACCGGATCTATATCACTGTAATGAAGGACATGCAGCATTTATCGGGCTGGAACGCCTTCGTACCTTGATCAGTGAACAAAATCTTTCCTTCCCGGAGGCGCTTGAACTTGTCAGGACTTCAGCACTTTATACCACACATACGCCTGTTCCTGCGGGGCATGATAGTTTTGAAGAGGGACTGGTACGTATGTACATGTCTCATTATCCAGACAGGCTGAATATATCCTGGGAACAGTTTATAGGCCTTGGTAGGCTGCGGCCAGAAGACAATCATGAGCCGTTCTCCATGAGTTACCTGGCCATTAATCTCTCACAGGAAGTGAACGGTGTGAGCCGTTTACACGGGAAAGTGACACAGCATATGTTTAGTGAACTCTGGAAAGGTTACAATCCGGATGAACTGCATATAGGATATGTTACCAATGGTGTCCATTTTCCCACATGGACTGCACCCGAATGGCTTGATCTCTACAGAAAAAATTTTGGAGATGATTTTCTGGAAAATCAATCTGATCTAAAAAGGTGGCAAAAAATCTATGAAGTGGATGACAAGGAGATATGGGGTATTCGTAATTACTTGCGGGATAAAATGATACAACATATCAAATCCAGGCTCAAAAAGGCTGCTGTCAAGAAACTGGAAGATCCCCGGGTCATTATGGAGGTTGAGGAAAGCCTGAGCAGTGATGTACTGACCATAGGTTTTGCCAGGAGATTTGCCACCTATAAACGGGCCAATCTTCTTTTCCGTGACCTGGAACGCCTGGCCAGGATCGTAAACGATCCGGATAGGCCGGTTCAGTTCGTCTTTGCCGGAAAAGCACATCCCAATGATAAAGCAGGCCAGGATCTGATTAAATACATCGTTGAAATGTCAAAAAGGCCGGAATTCATAGGCAAGATCCTGTTCCTCCAGAATTATGATATAAGCCTGGCACAAAAGCTCGTACAGGGGGTGGATATCTGGCTCAATACACCTACCCGGCCTATGGAGGCATCAGGTACCAGTGGGGAAAAGGCCATCATGAACGGAAGTCTTCATTTCAGTGTACTGGATGGCTGGTGGGCAGAGGGATACATAGAAGGTGCAGGATGGGCCCTGCCTGAAGAACGAAGCTACGATCATCAGCATTACCAGGATGAACTTGATGCAGAAACCATCTATTCTCTGCTGGAGAATGAGATAACCCAGATGTTCTATGAGCGGAGGACCAATGATGTTCCCCTTGAATGGATCCGTTATATAAAAAACTCCATTGCCAGTGTAGCGCCAAACTTTACCATGAACCGCATGCTTATCGATTATGAAGAGAAGTTCTATCAAAAACTTTACGAGCGTGCGGAAAGGATGAAAGCAAATGACCTGGCCATGATCAGGGACCTGAGCTCATGGAAAAGATTTGTGATAAGGCATTGGGATGGCATTAATATTGTTGGATTTAAACACCCGGATGTTTCCCGGGATATTGTTTCACTTGGGGACACTTATACTGGAGAAGTAGTGCTGGAGCTAAATGATCTGGATCCTGCCGATATCGGTGTTGAGATTGTCATACCCGATTTTAGTTATGAGGATGACCTTGAAACCAAAACCTATTCAAAGGAATTCGATCTGGTCAAACAGGAAGATGGGAAAGCTATCTATAGCATTGAAGTGACCCCGGCCAGGTCTGGTGTTTTAAATTATGGGATACGGATATTTCCAAAAAATGTAAGCCTGCCCCACAGACAGGATTTTGCCCTGGTAAAATGGGCCTGACCTGGAGTTTAAGATCCGGGGACTTAATCATGGACCCGTTTAAGCGGAATTTTCTTTAATACCAGGGCTGAACGTGCTGGTATATATAGTTTTAACATATGCCTGGGTGCTGTGTATTGATCGGGATTTGAAAAATAAGACATAGCAACATCCACCAGTCCCTGCCCACCATATTCACCACCGTCGGTATTCAGCATGATCCGAAACTTACCGGGGTCAACAGGGAATCCGTAATCACTGAATGATTTACCAGGATTAAAATTAAAGACAAAAACAAGATCGCCCCTCCCGAAGACAAGAACCTGGTCACCGGGATTTTCAAATAATAAATGGGTCCACTTGATTGAAAGTATTTTTTCCTCCCTGAACAGATGTATCATATCCCGGTCAAACCGGCCCAAGAACTTGTAACGAAGATCTTGATTATCAACAAGGGACCATTGCCGTCTGGCATACTTATAAGACCAGTTATTACCTTCACGCGGAAAATCGATCCATTCAGGATGACCGAATTCATTTCCCATGAAATTCAAATATCCCCCACCGGATGTCGCAATGGTGATCAAACGGACCATTTTATGTAAGGCAATTCCCCGTTCAATGATCAGATTGTTGCTCCCGAGGTTCATGCTGAAATACATTTCCTTGTCCATTAGCCTGAATATGATGGTTTTATCTCCCACCAGTGCCTGGTCATGTGATTCAGCATAAGCGATCGTTAATTCATCGTCCCGCCTCCGGGTAAGTTCATGGTATATTTCACTGACATTCCATTGTTCATCTGCTTTTTCCTTCAGGATCTTGATCCAGTAGTCCGGTGTCCCCATAGCCATGCGATAATCAAAACCAAATCCACCCGCTTCCAGGGGAACACCCACTCCGGGCATGCCACTCATCTCTTCCGCAACAGTTATTGCACCGGCATGTACCTCTTTGATCAGTTTATTAACCAGCATCAGGTATGTAATTGCATCCTCATCCTGTTGTCCGTCAAAATACATTTCATAGCTGGTAAAATCCCTGGACAGGCCATGGTCATAATAAAGCATACTTGTAATTCCGTCAAAGCGGAAACCATCAAAACGATACTGTTCAAGCCAGTAACGGCAGTTGGATAACAGGAAATGAATGACTTCGTTTTTACCATAGTTAAAACATAGGGAGTCCCAGGCCACATGTTCCCTTTTCGGACCATCATGAAAATACTGCCAGGGAGTACCATCAAAGCATCCTAGTCCTTCAATCTCATTTTTAACTGCATGGGAATGAACCAGGTCCATGATCACCGCGATGCCATGACCATGCGCCTCGTCAATCAGTTCTTTCAATTCCTCAGGTGTTCCAAATCGGGAGGAAGCAGCAAAGAAACTGGAAACATGATAGCCAAACGATCCATAATACGGATGTTCCTTGACGGCCATTAACTGGATCATATTATAACCACCGGCCACAATCCGGGGCAGGACATTTTCTCGGAATTCCCGGTAAGTGGATATTTTTTCTTTCTCCGAAGACATACCTATATGCGCTTCAAAAATCAGGGGTGGGGATTTGCGGGCATCTATCCAATTATTCTTCCATTTATACGGTTTTTCCGGAAACCATACCTGGGCATTGAATATCAAAGTTTCCGGATCCTGGACTACCCGGTTTGCCCAGACTGGTATGCGGTCACCCCGGCCCTCATGCCAGTGCACAGATAGCCTTAACAGGTCCCCATGTTTGAGGTTGTCAGCGGGAATCTTGAGTTCCCAGTTTCCTTTGTCACCGGACTTCAGTTCCCATTCCGGTAGCTCGGTCCAGTCAGTAAATTCCCCAATGAGAAAGATCTTTGTGGCGTTTGGAGCCCATTCGCGAAAAATCCAATGATCCTTCATTCGATGCAAACCAAAGTATAAATGCCCCAGAGCAAATTCTTTCAGGCTGCCTCCGGATAATTCACTTTCTTTTCGAAGAGCCCGGTTCATCCGGTTCTTTATGACCCCTTTAAAAGGCTCAAGCCAGGGATCATTTCTAACGATTTCGGGAGTGTCCATAAAGAGATCAATGACATTGAAATTTAGCCAAATTGCCCGATTTATCCACATTAATCCAGATATTTTGTTTAAGATCACAGATACAGCCTGTCAGGGTTCATTATTTTATGCTTATTTTTGCAAATCTTTCAGGCGCCATGATCACCCACAATGATATATCAGCATTTTCAGCCCATAACCCGGTGGTTACCGTTGGTATTTTTGATGGGTTGCACATCGGGCACAGGTATATACTCGATAAGCTTAAAGTACGAGCGCAGCGTCTTGATGGAGAATCCGTGGTAGTTACCCTCTGGCCACATCCCCGTGCAGTACTGAACCAGGAGGGTAATCATTACAAACTGTTGAATACACTTGAAGAGAAAAAAGAAATGCTGAAACAGGCAGGCCTTGATCACTTGATTGTCATCCCCTTTACTGCCCAATTCAGCCAACTCTCATCTTGTGATTTTATTCGTGAGATATTGGTGGAGAAGTTAAGGATCTCTCATCTTGTGGTAGGCTATAACCATCGTTTTGGCCGTGACCGGGAGGGGGATTTTGATAAATTAAAAGAATGTGCCAGGGGGTATGAATTTGGAATAGAACAAATTAAGGCCTTTCAGATAGACAGCGGGAAGATCAGTTCAAGTGGCATCAGGGACTCATTACTGAAAGGGGAAATTCAGATAGCCAACCGGATGCTGGGTTGGTCCTATGGCTTTTCAGGCGAGGTGGTCGGGGGAAGCAAGCTTGGTAGTTCCATAGGTTTCCCAACAGCCAATATAACCCCGGAAGCCGGGTATAAACTGATGCCTGCCGGTGGTGTATATGCGGTAACTGCAGAACTGAAGGGGTCATTGTTCAAGGGGATGATGAATATGGGCACTAGGCCAACGGTGAATGATGATCCCGGATTAAAAACCATTGAGGTGCATTTGTTTGATTTTGACAGGAATATTTACAGTGAAAAGATCAGGATTTCCTTTCTTGCCCGTTTAAGGGATGAGAGGAAGTTCCAGGGTATTGATGCCCTGAAAAAACAGCTTGAACTGGATCGCGAGAATGCCCTCAGGGCTTTTGATGAAACAGCCACAGCCTTTGGTGAATCGATATGATCAGGGCCTGTATATCCAGAGATTTGAGTAACTTTGTAACACTGAAATTATTATCGCGAGAGCGATCCCGATAAATCGGGAGAGCGGTACCAGAACTGCAAAAATGTTTTAATAAAATTTAAACCGATGAAAACAGTTGAACAGAGAGTTGAGGTTAATGCATATAAAGTAAAAGATATCAGTCTGGCTGAATTTGGACGGAAGGAGATCGAAATTGCAGAAAAAGAAATGCCCGGATTAATGGCAATCCGTAACAAATTTGCCGCTGAGCAACCCCTTAAAGGAGCCCGGATTACCGGATCACTTCATATGACTGTGCAAACCGCTGTCCTGATTGAAACATTTGTGAAACTCGGAGCAGAGATCAGATGGGCCAGCTGCAATATTTTTTCTACACAGGATCATGCAGCCGCTGCCATTGCTGCTACAGGGATCCCGGTATTTGCATGGAAGGGAGAGACCCTGGAAGAATATTGGTGGTGCACAGAACAGGCACTTACCTTTCCCGGTGGCGAGGGACCGAACCTGATCGTTGACGATGGCGGGGATGCCACCCTCATGGTCCATCTGGGGTATGAAGCAGAGGAAGATGCCTCCCTGCTGGATAAAAAGCCCGGTAACAGGGAAGAGGAAGTAATACTTAATAAACTGAAAGAAACCCTCTCGCAGGATCCTGATAAATGGCACAGGATAGTCAAAAAGATCCAGGGTGTATCCGAGGAGACAACTACCGGTGTAAACCGATTATACCAGATGAAAGAGAAAGGTGAATTGTTGTTCCCTGCAATCAATGTGAATGATTCGGTAACGAAATCAAAATTTGACAACCTCTATGGCTGCCGGGAATCACTGGCTGATGGGATCAAACGGGCAACGGATGTAATGATTGCAGGGAAAGTAGTTGTGGTACTTGGTTATGGAGATGTGGGCAAGGGTTGTGCACATTCAATGAGGTCATACGGGGCCCGGGTGCTTGTTACGGAGATTGATCCGATTTGTGCCCTGCAGGCAGCCATGGAAGGATTTAAGGTGACAACCCTGGAGGATGCTATTACTGAAGGGAATATTTATGTGACTGCAACAGGGAATAAGGATGTGATCACAGCTGAACATTTGTCCCGGATGAAAGATCAGTCCATCGTTTGCAATATTGGCCATTTCGATAATGAGATACAGGTTGACAGGATGAATGATTGGGAAGGGATCAGGAAGATAAATATCAAGCCTCAGGTAGATAAGTATATTTTTCCAGATGGTCATGCCATTTTCATGCTTGCGGAGGGTCGTCTCGTAAACCTGGGGTGTGCAACAGGACATCCTTCATTTGTAATGAGTAATTCATTCACAAATCAATCTCTTGCCCAGATCGAACTCTGGCAAAATAATTATCAAATCGGGGTTTACCGTTTGCCCAAAAAGCTGGATGAGGAAGTGGCCCGTCTGCACCTGGCCCAGCTAGGTGTAAAAATCACCAAATTAACTGACGAACAGTCTGATTATATAGGGGTGCCTGTTAACGGTCCCTATAAACCTGAGCATTACAGGTATTAATTTCGAATGATCAGGGCATTGTTCTGCACGAAGGCGGGATACCTTTTTAAGGGCATGGCTGCTGGTCCCTCGAAAACATAACCATCCGAAGGCACCAGGAATTTGGAGTCGCAACAGGGACAAACATACAGTCCCTCGAAATCACTGCTGCGATCAAGTCTGCAATAATCTGTCTGGGCCTGGAAGGTACATGTTATATCATAAACCTCGTATTCATAGACGTCTTTCCGGTAAATAATAATTCCGTTTCCTTGTAAAATCTGGCCAGGGCCCAAAGGTATCTTCGGGTACGTGGGGAGCCCGAAGTCGATTTCTGACCCGAGTCCGTTTGTAATTGGTATTACCGTGGCAGTTAAACTAGGCCCCAAAAGAGAAAGGTCAGTTGAAAGATCCAGCACAAGGTCGATGTGTGCATAGGGCACCACATCCTTGTTGTCCTTGACACAGCCCGTAAAACTGATGGCAATTGCCAGAATTCCAAAAAAAAGGACTAATTTTGATATTGATAAAATCCTATTCATTGCGTGGATAAGAACGGGACAAAGATAAATAAATTGTTCCTGATAAGGATTTTTCTCCTCCTGTTCCTGATGCTTCAGCCAGTAGCTACGTTGCAGGCACAAACGAAGAGGGTCAAACAGGCCGAGCGGAGGCAAGAACAACTCAAACAGAAGGAGAAGAGACTTTATGAGAAAAAGCGAAAAGCTGCCCTGAAGCACAGACAGGATATTCAAACCAGGGAAGTA
Organism: Bacteroides sp.; assembly: GCA_030640625.1. Lineage (GTDB taxonomy): Bacteria > Bacteroidota > Bacteroidia > Bacteroidales > SM23-62 > SM23-62. The sequence continues at coordinate 6,223 of DAOWJB010000343.1, read as the reverse complement.
CAGGATCGCATGAAGGAGACAAAGAAAAGATCCGATCGATATAACAAAGGGAAAAAGGAACCATTTTACAAGGACCTGTTTAACAGGAAAAAGAAAAGAAAAAAACGACGGCGATGAAGATAGATATTGACAGCATTTTTTATATTATCCTTAGTATTATAATTCTGGTGGTCAGCGGATTGGGCAGCAGAAGAAGAAAGCAGATGCGGCAAATGAGAACATCTTCGCCTTCCCCGGTCCAGGCAGGTATTCAAACACAGGATGAAAGCGAAAAATCTCAGCCACGGCAATCTGTAGTTGATCCTTTTGAGAGGCTGGAGCAGATCCTTACCGGTCAACCACGGTACGAATCCCTGGATGGGGAGTCTATGGAAATATTGGATGACGAAGAGGAATTAATTGTTGATGAGGAGGAAAAGATCCTTTCATCAACCTATGCTGAGCAGAAGGAGATAAAGGGTGATCTTGCCTCCGAAGAAGTAGATGATGACCCTGGAGGACAAGCGATTGGATGGTTCCAAGACGTGGATGAGATAACAAGGGCTGTCATTTATAGCCAAATATTGCCAAGGAAGTATATTTAAGCCGACAGGACAATATTCCTGTTTGCCTGTTTTTATAAAGTTTTTTATCTTTGCATTCACAAAGAGTCCTGAAACCGGGATTCTTTTTTGTTTTATTAGTATCAGGAGAATTAATTATGTCGAAGATTTCCTTTATGACCCAGGAAGGTCTGGATAAAATCAAGAAGGAGCTTGATCAGCTGGTCAGTGTTGAGAGACCGGCCATTTCAGCGCAAATTGCTGATGCCAGGGATAAGGGTGATCTGTCTGAGAACGCCGAATATCATGCAGCGAAAGAGGCACAGGGAATGCTCGAATTTCGCATTGCTAAATTACAGGATCTGATTGTGAATTCCAGGCTGATCGATGAATCACAGATCGATACCAGTAAAGTTCAGATTCTGAACAGGGTGAAGATTAAGAATACTTCAAATAATGCAGTAATGGAATACCATATTGTCCCGGAATCTGAAGCTGATCTGAAAGCCGGGAAAATGTCCATTAATACCCCTATTGCACAGGGATTACTCGGGAAAAAAGTCGGGGATCTTGTCAGCGTCAAGGTTCCGTCAGGAGAAGTCGGTTTTGAAATACTGGGGATCTCGGTTTAGGTTCTCCATTTTTTACTACTTTTACGGTTTAAGCATCCCGAATAAAATCTATAATTTATGGCCTCTATTTTTACCAGGATTGTTCAGGGGGAGATCCCTTGTTACAAAATCGCTGAGAGCGAGGATTATTTGGCTTTCCTTGATATTAACCCACTGGCCAAAGGTCATACACTGGTCATTCCAAAACAGGAAACGGATTACCTGTTTGACCTTGGCGATGAGTTGCTTGCAGGATTAAATGTGTTTGCTAAGAAAGTAGCATTAGCCATAGACAAGGTATCGGATTGTAAAAGGGTAGGGGTGGCTGTACTTGGACTCGAGGTTCCCCATGCCCATATTCACCTGATCCCGATAAACGGACTTTATGACATCGAATTCTCCAGGCCTAAACTAAAGCTTTCCCCGGATGAATTTGAAGAGATTGCGGCCAGGATCCGTTCAGCTTTGTGATTTTTCCTTAGTGCAGATACCGGCAGCGGAGGATCACCCACCTGCCTTGCGGTCAGGATTCTTGGATAGAAAATCTTTCCAGCTATTATAACCGCCACCTTTTTCGGGGATTTCCTTCTGGTAGAAATGACAGACTGCTGCAGCCAGACCATCGGTAGCATCCAGGTTTGAAGGTAATTCAGTGATGGCCATGAGGCGTTGAAGGATACCGGCAACCTGCTCCTTGGAGGCATTCCCCTGTCCGGTTATAGCCATCTTGATTTTTTTCGGAGCGTATTCAAAAATGGGCAGGTCCCTGGACAACGCGGCCGAGATGGCTGCTCCCTGAGCCCTGCCGAGTTTTAGCATGGATTGAACATTTTTGCCATAAAATGGTGCCTCGATGGCCAGTTCATCGGGATGATACTGATCGATCAGTTGAATGGTGCGTTCAAAGATCCGCCGTATTTTGACATAATGATCCTTGAATTTCTTGAGTTCGATAACACCGAGGGTCAGTAATTCAGGTTGTTGTTTCAGTCCCCTGATAATTCCATATCCCATAATAGAGGTTCCGGGATCAATGCCAAGTATTATCTTCCCTTCTTTCAAATTTTGATCATTAGATTGCCCCGGTATGGGGTATGCCCTTCCATTGAAAGAGATCAACAGGGAATGATTTCCTTGCCCCTGCTCCGGTAAAATTGCCATTCTCTATGTAATAAAGCACCTCCTTCAATAGTTTTTCTTCCGGGTCTCCAAAATCCCTGGTAATATCTTCATCAATATAAGAGTCGGCTGGCAATCCATCAAAAAATCCGCCCTCATTTTTTCTGTTCATATACCTGAATGTAATGGGTATCAGGGTTGAATCAACAAACCTGGTTGATATTGATCCAACCGGTTTACCATGCGTATCATCACCAACCAGGTAAATATCGAATGGCCGGGTTAATTCGGTTAGACCCATCAGTCCATTGATCACCAGTTCACTGGCAGAGGCAGACCTTTTGGTGGTAATGAAAAATACCCTTTCAGGCGTAGGGCTTATCATGTATTCGAGATCCAGGAACGGACGGGTCAGGTTCAGGTCAGATTGCTTGTCATTGTATTCGAATTTTACGAAATCTCTTTTAATCGCATATTCTCCTGCAATCAGGCTTCCCAGGTGTTGAGCCACATCTACCTGTCCCCCTGGATTATAACGCATATCAACAATGATCTCATCAATTTGATTGTCCTGAAAATCCTTAAAAACGACATCAAGTTCTGCTTTTGAAGTTACCAGGAAGTGTTGATAAACCACGTAACCGACCTTATATTCGTTGATATTGATGATATCACTATAGAGTACGGAATTAATGTCCACTATTTCCTTCACCAGGGTCAAATTCGTTGTTTGTCCACCCGGCTTCCTGAAGGTAAAGGAATTTTCGACACCCACCTCATCATCACCGAGCAGGCTGTCAATGTTGGTTTCAGGTGTTATATTTTCACCATTGATACTAAGGATAATCCATCCTCTATCCACCCCCTGATCGTCTGCCGGTGAGCCATTATAAACCCAGCCGGTCCACAGCAAACCCTCATCATCTCCTACCACACCGACTCCATGACCAATATATTCACCCCGGTCATAATACATATCATATTCTTCTGTTTCCATGACATAGCTCCATCGATCGGTTGGTTCAAGACGAAGTGCATCGAGCAGAGCGTTCAGGGAAGGGTAATCATCCGGATTTACTTCAGGCATGATATCATACCATAGATACCATTCTTTCATGACGTCATACAGAACGGTCCTGGTAAGTTTGTTTTGCTCCGGATCCAGGATGTCCCTCTCACAGGTACCTACCAGAAAGGCAATGATGACGATCATTAAACCATATATGAAGCGGTTTGGTTTTATTTTTCTCATCTTTAATTAAATCAAACGGAGTTTTTCTATTAATATTCCTATGACAATTAACGTTAAACCGATGAGAGAGGTTACATAAATTGTCTCTCCAACAAAGTAATGTATAAAGATCAGTGAGAGGAATGGGGCTATATATACAAGATTACTGATTTTATCGTTACTCGCCGAAAGCTTCATGGCCTTGATCCAGAGGACATATGTAATCCCCATTTCGAAGATGCCGGCATATACTGCAAGTCCCGTTCCGGTTACATCCAGGTTATTTAGACCGGAGAAAAACAACATGAACAGGGTGATGTACAATGATGCGAAAAAAAAGTTCAGCAATAACTGCACTGTCTCATTCATACCCCTTTTCACATTATAGATCCAGTAAAACGACCATATCAGGGAACTTCCTACAGCCAGCACTAGCCCGAAAGGCTCCTTGATAAACAATGTGCCGGGTTCTCCCTGGGAGGAGATAAAGTAGATGCCGATAAAGCTAACAAACAGAGCTATAAAACTTGTATAAGAAATTTTTTGTTTAAGTATAATTACCGACAGAAAAACCAGGACAATGGGCCAGACCATATTCAGGGGCTGGGCGACCTGGGCAGGCAGCAAGGCGTAAGCTTTGAAGAGCACCAGGTAATAGGCAAATGGACACAGGGCGCCCATCAGTGCTGAAAAAGCAAGGTCTTTTCTCCCAACAGATCTGAGATGTTTCAGATTGCCCTGGAACAGGTTGATCATTAACAGGATGAGCAGGGAAGTCCAGCTGGCAAAAAATAAGAACTGGATGAAGTCAATATGCTGCAGTCCAACTTTAAAAGCAGAGGCTACTGTGGACCAGAAAAAAATCGCTATGCCTGCATATAAATATGCTTTTACTTGATCTGTCACTGCATTGGATCTAATTCGTGGGATATTAGATCAAATCCTGTATAGGGTTGCAATATTTCCGGGATACTTACACCTTCCGGGGACTGGTTATTTTCAAGCAGCGCAGCCAGGATCCTGGGCAGGGCCAGGGCACTGCCATTCAGGGTATGTGCCAGTTGTGTTTTTTTGTCGCCCTCCTCCTTGAACCTGAGTTTCAGCCGATTAGCCTGATATGATTCAAAGTTGGAGACAGAGCTGACTTCCAGCCATTTTCCCTGTGCGGCTGCATACACTTCAAAATCATATGTCAGGGCTGAAGTAAAGCTGATATCACCACCGCATAGTTTCATTACGCGGTAGGGAATGTCCAGTTTATTTATGAGTCCCTCGATATGCGCAGCCATTTCTTCCAGGGTCTGGTATGAGTGATCGGGGTGTGTGACCTGTACAATCTCTACTTTATCAAACTGGTGCAGCCGGTTCAGTCCCCTGACATCTTTCCCCCAGGATCCGGCCTCCCTGCGGAAACAGGGTGTGTAAGCCGTATATTTTATCGGCAGGTCCTTTGCTCTTAGTATCTGGTCCCTGAATATATTGGTTATGGGGACTTCCGCAGTTGGGATCAGGTAATAATTCTCCGACTGTATATGGTACATCTGTCCTTCCTTATCGGGCAGTTGTCCGGTTCCAAATCCTGAATCCTCATTTACCATCAGGGGAGGCAGCACCTCCTTGTAACCGGATGATATGTTCTCATCCAGGAAAAAATTGATCAGGGCCCTTTGTAGCTTGGCTCCTTTCCCCTTATAAACAGGAAAGCCGGCACCGGTTAATTTGTTACCCAGCTCAAAATCAATGATATCATACCGCGTGATAAGATCCCAATGGGGCACTGCACCATCTTCCAGCTCAGGGATGGCACCTCCTTCCCTCATTTTTTCATTATCTGCTTCGCCTTTTCCCGGGGGAACTGTTGAATGCGGGATATTGGGCACCAGTACCAGGAGTTCCTGCAGCGCTGTAAGGGTTTTATTCTGTGCCTGTTGAAGCTCTTTGATCTCTTCTTTCAACCGGTGCGTGGCCTGTTTTTCTTCAGTTGCTTCCTGTGACTTGCCTTCCTTGTAGAGTGCCCCGATCTCCCTGGATTTGGCATTCAATTCCGCCTGTAAGTTATCATGTTTTACTTGAAGGGATCTTCGCTCATTATCCTCGGCAATAATCGCATCAATAATTTCAACCTGGTGGAAATTTTTAATTTTTAATCTTTCGATCAAATGATCCCTGTGGTCCCTGATAAAGGAGATCGACAACATGGTATGGATATTAATTTAAGCTGTAAAAATAAAAAAATCTCCTGTAACATACCAGCCGGGCTGGATAGTTGCAGGAGATCTGTACGTTTGGGTTCGACCTGCTAATCTTCAACAGGAATCACAGATACGAAAGATTTGTTGTTGGCTCTTTTTCTGAAAGTAACAGTGCCGCTAATAAGTGCAAACAATGTATGGTCCTTGCCTATACCAACATTTTCACCTGGATGGTGAACGGTACCGCGCTGGCGAACAATGATATTGCCAGCCTTTGCAAGCTGACCACCATAGAGCTTAACCCCTAGTCTTTTACTTTCTGATTCCCTGCCATTTCTTGAGCTTCCAGCTCCTTTCTTATGTGCCATGGTTATTTATGATTTAAAAATTTAATACTATTTGTCTTCTTTTCCAGCTGCATCTCCGGAGTCTTTTTCGGCAGCGGCTTTGGCTGCTGCTGGTTTTTTAGCAGCCGGTTTAGCTGCAGCCGGTTTCTTTGCAGCGGGCTTTTTGGCCGCGGTTGTTTTC
>DAOWJB010000052.1 GCA_030640625.1 Bacteroides sp. | reverse complement strand
GTATGAGAAGTTCCTGAAAGGAGAATTAACCAACTATGCACTTCCGGAGGAAGATATCTTAAAATATACAGAACCTTTGGCAGATCTGCCCAAACCGAGTATGGCAAAGACCGGTAAATGGTAGGGGGATTTTTTCAAGGATATTAAATCGTCGTTGAATTTTGTGCAAGCACAAAATCTAGACTCTTTCTTTAATATCCTTAATAAAAATCCGTAATGAAAAAAGGCTGGCTCAAATCAGATTGAACCAGCCTTTTTTTGTCTGGTAAATTGTTATTTATAGGGATATGCCAAACACAAAATGTGCAGCCTTAGCCTGTGGATTCGTAATAAGTGATACGGATATGGGAAAGCTGAATTTTTCAGTGATCTTTATGTCCTTACTTACGGAGATACCCAGATTTACTACATTGAAATTCCCGTCAGTGGTATAAAAACCCTTACCGGCGCCCAGGAAAATGTCAAGTATGGAAAAGCTATAGCCCAGCTCAAAATACAGTGAATTCTGGGAATCATTCAGGAAATTATATCCAAGCATGAATGTCAGTGGCAGGTTTTTCAGGCCATTGAAGCTGGCCATTCCTTCAACAATATGACTCGATGAATCTTTCCGGTAATTGTAGTAGTCATATCCGAATACTTCATCCGGGGAAAAATAATCAGTTATTCCAATGGTAACGATATCGCTGAACGTATAGCTTGCATACAGGTCCAGTTCCTGGACACCAGGCAGGTTTGTCGTATAAGCTCCCCAGAACCCAAGGGCAAAACCAGCCAGTCCCAATTCCATATAAGGCTGAATGCTTGGCGAGGAGCCATAATCGGTACCTCTTCAGACATAACGGCTCATAAGGTCTACTCAAATATCAAGGGGTGAACTGGATTCTTCTTCCTGTGCGTTGACCTGTACCATGGTGGTCATCAGCATTGCAATCGAAAACAGGAATACCAATAAAGTTGTAACTCTTTTCATAATGCAATCTATTTGCTACAAAACTATATAAATAATTTTAATACCTCCCTATAAAAAAACATTAAAAGATAAATAATATGCATTTATAAAATTCCATTAAATAAATTGGGGGGATAATAGAAATAATATATAGTAATATTATATATGACATGGAATACCAGTAAGGCAATATCGGAATTGGGGTTAAAAGAACTTATTTACCTGGCGGGAAGCCAGGCAAGGGATACTATGTGGGCTGTTACATGGAGATTCCGTTCTCAGCTGCAACGGAGCGGATATAATCTGCTGCCAGCTTATATTCCTCCGCGGTTTTCAGGTGCTCGATCATCAGGGGTACATTATCGAGTTTACTGAGTTCGGTAAGAAATGCAGTATAGTCCATGCTTCCCAGTCCGGCCCTGGTTTCGTCCAGGTGTGGCGTAAAAATATCCTCCCGGATGGTCATATCCTTGGCATGGCAACTTTTAATGAACGGGCCCAGTTTCCTGAAGCAGTCCCTGATCATTTCTCCGTTGTTGAAGAATATTTCCGGACTGGTGATCATATTCATTGGATCAAGGTGTACCGCAAAACGATCCCGGTCGATAGCCTCAAGCAATTCCAGGTATGAATCTGCAGAGTAGGGATATGCCCAGGGCATGGGTTCCAGCACGAAGTAAGTATTCCTGGGTTTTACCTCATCAATGATCTTGCGGGTCGATTCCACAATCAGGTCGAAGGTCTCTTTGGTCAGGTTATCTTTATGGGGACCGGCCCATTGCTCTTTATTTCTTGATCCGCTGATATTCACACAGCAGTTTGCACCAACCTGGTCAGCCAGCTGCAAGGATCTAACACATTTTTCGAAGGCTTCCTTGCGCTGGGTTTCATCTGGACTGATGGGATTGCTCCAGGCGCCAACCTCTGCAATAATGATCCCTGCCTTTTTTGCAGCTTTTGCATAGGCTTTGATGGTAGCCTGATCATCATCTATGCTGACCGGACAGTATGCTGCCCTGTAACCCAGTTTTTGAAGGGCATTGATCCATCCCTCCGGATCTTCATATTTATCGAATACCGGGGCGCCTAATGGTATATTAACCTGTTTTGTTTGCTTAAAATTCAGTCCGCTTGCAGGAGATACAGCAAGCAGTGCTGCTGCACTGGCAGATATTTTTGTGAATTCGCGACGGTTCATGTTTTTTTATTTTCAAAATTCAACAGTGATCTTTTCCTGCTCCTTCGATTCCATAGAATTCAGGCCAGTCAGGCTTTGCATCTGTGATGTCCCGGGCTCGCCTATATGTACTGAGTAGGTGCCCTCTGTAAATACACCTGGCTGGAAGTTGAACTCCCTGATCCGGAGTGTATATATGATCTCGCCGGTAATTTCATCAAGCACCTGGATGACCGGGGGATGTTCCAGTCCAATTACATGCAGTGGTGGAAGCCAGCCGGTGGCTTCCCTTGCGTAGTTATCTTCCATCTTCAGGGTAATGGGCCATCCGGGATATTGTTCTGCATCGAAGGATTCAGGATCAGCATAACGGGGCCAACATTCAAGGGTGATCAGTTGGCTTTTTTTGTTCAACTTGATAATTCCATATCCCGGGGCCCGGTCATGCAAAACGGCAGGTGCTTTTCCGGAGATGTATGGGTTGGAAACAGCGTGGACGGTAACCCTGTTGCCAAATCCATCGAAATATCTGCCCGTATACATGGGCATTCCGTCCTTGTGGTTATCCCCGGGAGATTGTGGGAACCACCGGCGGGGCCAGAGATTTGCAATGGAGGGTACACAGAAGGAATATCCTGCATCCTCCCATTCGTCGATGCCGTGATGTATGACGCTTCCCAGGTGCTGATCTCCTCCAATCATCAGGGCAAAACCCTTCCGTAATTCATGCAGGATCTTGTTCCTGCCAGTCTGGGGCCATCCGTTTGAATCCATATCCTTCGCCTTGCTGTAATCCTTTGGGATCTCTCCCCATGGGAGCGGTTGCAGTCTTGGCGTATTGGCATCCGTGAGAAAAGTGTCCGGATAGGTAGAGAGATTGGCAAAAATGGACTGGCTGATAGCTACCTTCATATCAACCCCTTTCCAGTCGGCGGACCAATCGCGGACAAATGACAACTGCCGTTCACCCATTAAAATGGCCTCCGGTGAATCCAGCAATTTCCCGTTGATCCCTTTGACCTGGGAAAATCCATTCACAACTTTGTACTGGGGGTGGATTTTACCGGGTGCAGATTTAAATTTCCTGTCCTCCAGTACTGCCCAGCTGATCCTGCCGTAATTCATATTGCAGAAATATACCCCGATGCCCTGCTCAATGGGAGCAGGATCATATGGATCAGGAAGATGGCTGATCTGTGTTCGCTGCACCATGTTAACAAGCCTTGGAGACAGTTTATATCCTCCCTGGTCTTGTTGCCAGTGACCTGTGCGTCCTTTATAGTAATCTGGATAATTCCCATCCTCAGGTTTTGCAGGCGCTTTAACCCCGCCGGCTCCCCAGATATTTCCGTGGTACACATCATGATCGTCAGGTATGGTCACGGCAGGGATATTACGTGTGAGTCCACCATGCGCCCAGAGGAACATATACCATTTATAGAGATAGTCCAGTTCGGTATTCTGGTCGGAACTGAAATCAGGAGGTGTCGGTCTTCCTTCATATACATTATCTCCCGTATATACCAGCAGATCCGGCAGATGCCTGGCTACACAGGAGGTAATATCTTCATGCGGGAACCACATCCTGTTGGCAAAGTCAAAACTTTCCCGGCCAATATTGCCATGGCTGTTGCTGTTCCCCGTAAAGGCGGCCACAACGATTTCCTCCTTATCCACCGGATCTTTAACGATAAGACCATAATAATAATGGGGGATGCGGGATTCCTTACCATCATTGATATGATATAAAACCCGGGTTTCATGTGTGATCCCGGTATTCCATTCCGGTACCCTGAAAGTAGCGGTATAACCGGGGATTATTACCTGGCTGCTGGATACTTCCTTCCATTTTCCCGTTTCCCGTTCAAGGACCTGCAGCACTGCAGTCTGTTCATCTGATTCACTAATGGGGGCTAATTGGGCCGTGAGTTTCAGCTTCTGGTCAGAGATTGTATATTGAGTGCCAATAACGGGTCCCAGTTGCTGGTCTTCAGCATGCTGCACTTTCGATCCGTGAATATGCCAATCATTGAACCAGAAAGTACCTCCATTGGATATCAATGCCAGGTTGCCATTCAACTTATTATTTTCTTTCATGGATATCTCCAGGCGGTTTATCTCATAATCATTCTCGACATCCAAGGCAGAGATGATGAACTGGTATTCTTCATTCCGGGGCTCAACTTGTAGTGATAGTCTTACTGTTCTGCGTATGTCGTGTACCCTTTTGTCGACCGGTTCGTTGTGATGCATTAGTTCCCCTGTTTCATTATCAACCAGCAGAATGTCTCCATGGATATCCAGGGCCACGATCAGTCCACCCTCATTTCCGGCAACGCCATGGATGAGTGCCCTTCTCCGATAGTCCATACCAATATTGCCCGCACCGATCAGAAAGCCTGACCAGGTCTGCTCCACTTCCCTGTCGGCCTTTTTAATCAATCCGGTAGTAACCTGCATATGCATGGACCCTGTTCGGTCTGAAAGATACCTGTCGAGTATATGCAGGGTACGGCGGGGAAGGGTACCATTGATACATTCCACCCTTCCATCATTAATTTGCCAGTCCTGTAAACGGTTGGCCCAAAATTCCGGGCCTGTCCAGTACCGGTCCGGAAGGCTGTTCCAATAAGATGCAAAGGACTTTGAATTGGTTCTGCGCTTGCACGTTGTAGAAAAAAGGGCAAGACTGATTGTCAGGAATGATAAAAGTAAATATCTCATAAGTAAATTTACTAAATTACGTTTAAAACTCTATGAGGGCTTTCATGACACCATCCCTGTAATCATTAACCAGATCGTAAGCATCTTTTGTCTGGGGGAAGGAAAACCGGTGAGTGACCAGCTGGGCAGTATTTACATGGCCTTCTGCGATCAGGTCAATGGCTTTTTGAAGCCTGTCATTCTGCCGCCGGACATTTTGAATACCAACTTCTTTCCGGCGGGTCTTATCCGTAGCAAAACTCCAATTGTCAAACTCCGGAATACCGACGATCATGATCTTGCCGCCGGGTTTTAGCAGAGCCACTGCCTGATCCATGGCTTCCTGCTTACCGCAGCAGTCAAAAACGCAGTCGAGTCCGAAAGGCTCAGCCTCTGTGATCAGGCTCACAATTTCCTCCTTATCCGGGTTTCCCGTCCAATTTGCCCCGGCCTTTTCGGCCATTGCCAGCCGGTCATCAATTTTATCGGTGACATAGATGTTTTTCACGCCCTGGCTCCGGGCATATAACAGAACAGACATGCCTATGGGACCGCTGCCCAGTATCCCGATGCTTGAACCGGGCTTCAGACCAGCCAGGTCGACTGCCCATACACCGATGGACAGAGGTTCAGCAAGGCAGGCCTGGTCATTGGTAAGGTGATCTGGCAGGGGAAAACAACTCGTTGCAGGGATGATGATTTTTTCGGATAGGATCCCTGCTGCCTGGCCGGGACTTCCAAGAAATGTCAGATTACGGCAGGTATGAGGCCTGCCTGCCAGACACTGGTCACATTTCCCGCAAGATTGAGCCGGTTCAATGGCTATCCGGTCCCCCGGTTTTACATGCTTTACTCCGGTCCCAACCTGTTCAACGATCCCACATCCTTCGTGACCGAGTACAAATGGGTAGTTTACCCAGTTATCTCCGATATGCCCTTCAGTATACAAGTGCATGTCGGATCCGCATACACCAATATGGGATACCTTAATAATAACATCTGTTTCATTCCGGATGACAGGATCCGGTTCCTGGATCATATTCATTTCTCTGATCCCGGTAAGTGCAATTGACTTCATATTTTTATGAGATTAACGATTTGTAAAATTAAAAAATTTAAAATCCTATATTAATTATCTTTACGTCTTTATTCAACCGATTAGTACTTATTCATTATTAAT
>DAOWJB010000024.1 GCA_030640625.1 Bacteroides sp. | reverse complement strand
ATATTTTGCTCCGCAAAACACGTAAGGCAGCTTTATTAACATCCGTGCAAATAAGAAAAGCTAAGTTATTATTCATATTGATGAATTCAACAAAAGTGCCTTTTTTCTTTGATTGGGTATTAAAAAAGCAGCCTGACTTGTTTCGCAAAGCGGAATATGTAGCTGTGTTTTATTACCCAATCAAAACCAGAAGGCATTATGGGATTACGACCTTTTTTTTGCCTTCAGCACCCTGGTAGTCTCTGATTTCAGTATGGAGTCATAAACTACAGGAGTTGCTATGAACAGGGATGAATAGGTACCCACGAGCACACCTATCAGCAAGGCAAATGTGAATCCACGGATCACTTCACCTCCGAACAGGAAGATCATCAGCAGTACAAAGAAAGTACTTAACGATGTACTGAATGTACGGCTCAGTGTGCTGTTCAGTGCCAGGTTAATGATTTCTGCACGTTCCCGTTTCCGATAGAGTCCAACATACTCCCTGATCCGGTCAAATACCACCACTGTATCATTGATGGAATAACCCACTACCATCAGGATGGCCGCAATGAATGCCTGGTCTATCTCAAGCGAGAATGGCATAATCCCGTATAAAAGGGAGAAGATCCCCAGGATTATGAGCACATCATGCACCAGGGCTGCAACGGCACCCAGTCCGTATTGCCAGTTTCGGAACCTGATCAGAATGTATATAAATATCACTATAAGGGCAAAGAGGATGGCCCAGACTGCCTGGACCTTGATATCATCAGCGATGGTCGGACCGACTTTCTGGGAGCTCTGCCTGTAATTGCTCATAAAGGATTCAAAACTCACATTTTCTCCCAGGTATGGCTGCAGACCATCATACAACAACTGTTCAACTTCTTCATCAACCTCCACTGCATTTTCATCAATCTTATATTTGGTTGAGATTCTGACCTGGTTGTCAGCCCCGAATGTGATCACCTGTGGTGGGTGGCCAAAAACATTATCCAGACTGTTCTGGATATCCGTGGTATTGACAGATTCTTCGAACTTAATAACATAGGTCCGCCCACCTGTGAAATCAATACCCTGGTTCAGTCCACGCGTAAACAGGGAGACAACACCGGCAAAAACAATTATCCCGGATATCACGTAGAAGATTTTTCTGTTTCCAAGGAACTGGACATTTGTGTTTTTAAAGGCATTTTCAGTTAATTTGGTGGCAAAAGTAAGCTTCCGGTTTTTTGAAAGCATCCTTTCATATACCAGTCTGGTGATGAAAATGGCCGAAAAAAGGGAGGTAGAAATACCGATCACCAGGGTTGTGGCAAAACCTTTAATGGGACCGGTCCCAAAAATCAGGAGGATAATCCCGGTAAGCAATGTTGTCACATTCGCATCAATGATGGCCGATCTTGAATTTTTATATCCGTCTGCGATGGCCAGTTTAATACCTTTTCCTGCAACGAGCTCTTCACGGATCCGTTCATAGATCAACACGTTCGCATCTACCGACATACCGATGGTAAGTACGATACCGGCAATACCGGGCAAGGTTAATACCGCACCCAGGGAAGCAAGCACGCCAAAGAGGAAGAACATATTTGCTATCAGGGCAAAGTCCGCAACCAGTCCCGCCCTGCGGCTGTAGTAGAATACCATATAAAGCAGCACCACCATGAAGGCCAGCAGGAAGGAGTTCAATCCTGATTTAATGGCTGCCTGTCCAAGTGACGGACCGACAATGGCTTCCTGGATAATCCGTGCAGGGGCTGGTAATTTACCTGATTTCAGCACATTGGAAAGGTCTTCGGCATCGGCATATGTAAAATTGCCACTTATGGTTGATCTCCCGTTGGGAATCTCTTCATTCACGGTAGGTGCAGAAACCACAAAACCATCAAGCAGGATGGCGATGGCCTTGCCTACATTATCCCTGGTGAGCCTTGCCCATACCTGGGCACCTTCACTATTCATTCCCATAGTAACCGTCGGTGCTCCGCCGGTCTGCGCAAAATCTACACTGGCATTGGTTACGGCACCACCTTCGAGGGGAGGCCTTCCATCCCTCCCGGTTATTTTCAATGAATACAGTACAAAATAATTTCCTGCTTTATCATAAGGGGCCATATCCCAATGAAACCTGACATCTCTGGGGAAGAGTGACCGTATCTGTGTCATATTCAGGTATTGCCTGATTTTCGCTGTATCCTTATAATGTGCAAACCCAATCCCGGCGCCGGGCACGAATTGTCCCTGGCGGGTTACGTTGGGTTGCAGTATGCCAAGCAGGGGATTTTCCTTAACGAATTCTTCAAGGGTTAAGGCACCTGTTGTATCTGCCAACAGGCTGTCGGCAGATATGAGGTCCAGCAGGCTTAACTCCTGATCGCTGGTATCAGCACCCCCTGCATCTGCAGCCTCCTCTGTACCGGAAGGTTGTTCAAGTTCTGCCAGCAATGGATTTACCTGTTCTTCTCCAGTGGAAGGGACCGTCTCATCCCCGGGTTCTTCTGCTATCTCTCCCTTTGATTCTCTCAGGGTAGCCTCAGCTTCAAGTATTTCCCGGAGCCTGTCATTTGCATCCTGCAGATAAGGAAAGATCTCCGAATTGTCATAGGTTTCCCAGAATTCAAGGACAGCAGTCCCCTGCAGAAGCTTCCTCACCCTCTCAGGTTCCTTTACCCCTGGTAATTGTACCAGGATCCTGCCCTGCGTTTCCAGTCGTTGTATGTTGGGTTGGACGACACCAAAACGGTCGATCCGGCTTCTCAGAACATTGAATGCATTGTCCATAGACCCTTCCGTTTCTGCCCGGATAACCCTCAGTACATCTTCATTGGTGGAATTATAATCTATCTGACCCCTTAATTCACGGGTTGCGAAAATGGCCGCAAGTTGGCCATTTGGATCAATTTCCTCGAAAGCCCTCCCAAAAAGAGTTATAAAATCCTCCTGACTGTCCTTCTGGTATTCCAGCGCCAGTGCAATGGCCCGGTTAAAAGTTGAATCAGTGCTGTAATTTGACAGCGAACGGATCATATCCACCATGGATACTTCCAGGGTTACGTTCATCCCGCCTTTAAGGTCGAGTCCGAGATTAATCTCCCGCTCCCTGCATTCATTATAGGTATATTTCCGGACAAGAATATTGTATACGACTTCGCTCCCGATAGAGTCCTTATATAATTCCTCTTTCGTGGAATCCCCCTGGGCGTATTCCCTGGCATCATTTTCCACTTTCCGTGACACAAATGTAAATGACAACTGGTAGAGGCATACTATAGCCAGGGCAATGGCGAATACCCGAACGGCTCCTTTATTCTGCATTTGGTTCTTGTTTATTTATTTGAACGCGCAAATATATATAATTTTCAGGACATCCGGAACAGCCGGATGCCTGTATCCGGCAGCGCTGCAAAATTCATCCTTTAATCGCGTTAGTTTTAATCATGTATAAAAAATCCCCCTGTTCGTATGAAAGGGGGATTTGTTCGAATAATTAGAAGAAAATCCCTAGAAAAGATTCATGTCATCCAGGACTTTCATGACTTCTTTCACATGTCCTGCCGATGCATGAAGTTCTTTCATTTCATCCTCATTCAGATCGATCTCTATGATCTTTTCTATACCTTCTTTACCCAGCATAACAGGCACCCCAAGACATACATCCTTAAGGCCAAACTGACCGGTCAGGATGGTGGAAACAGGGAAGATCCTTTTCTGGTCCTTAACTATGGCTTCAACCATTTGTGCTACAGCAGCACCCGGGGCATACCATGCTGAGGTTCCTAACAGTTTCACAATTTCACCGCCGCCTTTGCGTGTCCTGTCCACAATTTTTTCGATCTCATCGCTTCCCAGTAACTCTGTAACGGGAATACCGCCTATGGTTGTATATCGTGGAAGCGGGACCATGGTATCACCGTGACCACCCAGCAGAAGGGTCTGGATATCCAAAGGAGATACATTCAGGGCATTTGCTAAAAATGCCCTGAAACGGCCCGTATCCAGGATGCCTGCCATGCCAAATACAGGGTTGCCGGTCTTTTTGGCTGCCTTGGAGGCAGCATAGGTCATAACGTCAAGAGGATTGGTTACCATGACGATAATCGCCCCGGGTGAATATTTCATAGCCTTCCCTGCAACATCTTTTATGATCAATGCATTGGTCTTAATCAGGTCATCTCGCGACATGCCTGGCTTCCTGGGCAAACCGGATGTGATAACGATAATCCCTGAATCCTTAGTCTTCTCATAATCATCGGTATAGCCGACCACCCTGGTGTTAAAACTATTGATGGCCGAAGTTTGCCATATATCCAGGGCCTTTCCTTCGGCTACTCCAGGTTTTACATCTACCAGAATAACCTCTTTTGTAACGTCCTTATGTGCAATGACATTTGCGCAGGTAGCGCCTACGGCACCGGCGCCAATAACTGTAATTTTATCCATTTTGTATTTTTTTAGAATGAGTGCTTATCAAATTTACTCAAAAATTTAATACACAACTGTAAGAACGGGTTTTGATTATTATATTTATGGCATGTTATTACGGGTATTTATAAGCGTATTGATCACATTTATTATACTCAACGGTAGTATGGGACAAATCCAGGGTACCGACAGCCTGTTCAAACCTTCTGATCTGGTTTACTTTTCTGCACTGGAGAGAGAATCCTTCACCCGGTATTTTGAAGGCCAACCTGATTATCTAAAAATGATTGCGGCGATAAATATCAACACCGATGAGGGCGAACTTGAATTGTACCGTGACTGGATCAACGAGATAATTCTAAACATCCGGCAAAAAAAATTCGACCGGCTAAGTGAGAAAAAGAAAATTGATCAGATCAGGAAATCTTTGACACAGGCCCTGCTGGTCTCTTATGAACATCAGTCCTCTTTCGGAGATCTGTTCGGGTTCGCGAAATACAACTACTTCACGGCCGCATCTATTTACGCCTTTATCCTGGATGAGTTCAACATCCCCTATGAAATCCATGAAGTATTTACGCATATCTACCTGCTTGCCTATCCGCAAGACCTGCAAATTACCATTGAAATAACCGGTCCGGGAAACCTGTACTTTATGCTCAACCATGAGACCCGAAGTGATTTCGTGGATTTTCTCCGGAGAACAAACGTAGTTGATGATGCCACTTTCACCGGGACCACATCCCGGGTTATTTTCGAACGTTATTACTTTAACGGATATGGCTTTAAAATCAGGGAATTGATCGGGATGTTATACCTTAATTCCGCTGTTGATTATATGAATAATTCGGATCTGGTAAATGCATACTATCAGTTCGAAAAGGCATTCATACTGCATCCATCCTACAAAACTCAATATTTATTGCTTGCACAGCTAAATGGATTTCTAAGCAGTATGGATTATCATAATCCCCTGGACCTGGGATACCTTATAAAGGCCAGCCGACTGATCGGATTTGGCATAGAAAGGGAATTGATAGTCGAATACCTGCAAGACATGATCCACAAGGTACTGATTGAAGAACAAGACGAGAAAGGAATTCAGTACATATATGAATATATTCAGGAGTATCTTGGTGATGAGGCATTGATAAAGGAATTTAATTTCCTGTTTCACTATGAAACCGGGAGAATGCATTTTATTGATGCGCAATACTCGATAGCCATGGAATCATTTGAGACTGCTTATGCCTTGAAACCTGACAATGAGAACAACCAGGATCTTCTTGTCAGGGCACTCGGAGGATATTCAAGCACTGCGAGCGCTGGAATGGTCCTGGAAAAACTGAATAAATATGATACTTCCTGTTCTGAGATCATCGCCAATGAGATATATCTCTCTGTGAAGCTGCAGACCTGCCTGGAAATTGCCGGAGAAGCATTTCAACTACAGGACCGCAAGAATGGTGAACATTACCTGGCCATCTTTGAGGACATCGTTGATCGCTACCCCGAAACCTTTATTGATTACATCCTTGTAGGCAGGTCTTACTCATCTGCATCCATTTATTATTACCGGAAGGGGCAGGTGCAAAAATCAAGAGAGATAGTGCATAAGGGACTCTCCTACGCACCGCAAAACATCGAGTTAAAACTAAAACTAAAAGCCTTCGAGTGATCAGAATCTATTTTCGACTGCCAGGTGGTACTCTTTCTGCAGAATGTGATAATGATTAAGCCTGGTCTTATCCCTGGCCACAATGTTAAGGGTTTCCATTTTGAAAGTACCTTTTGAAATGTGAAACTGGAGTTTGGCCACACCTTTTTCGGCAGGTATGGGTTCGAGATGCTCATTCCAGTAGGTTCCCTTGGTTAGCTTCCCCTGGTAGAATTTAACACTGCGGCTCCCGTTGGACAATGAAATGACCACTGTGAAAGTATTATCCAGACTGACTTTGTCAATTTCCCTTATCCGGATCCTGGCATCGTAAGACTTTGGTTTGCCCTCCTGGTTATATTCTTTTAGCCCGATACCAGGTTTACCATTCAAATATGGAGTTTCCGACTGCAAAACACCGCTCTCATAAAAGCTCGTCCGTACACCGCTTATCTGGCCATCCAGGTATGGGGTTTTCCGGTAGACCTTGCCGCTGGGATAGTACCAGGTGGCCTCCCCCTGCTTATAACCGTTTACATAAGTCATCTCTGTTTTTACCGTCACCCCGTCAGCATAATAATTGACTGCCCGTCCGTGCTTTCTGTTATTTTCATAGGTGATAAGATTTTCAAGGGTTCCATCCTTGCGATAATCTTTTGACTCTCCATGCCGGAGTTTTCCTTTCGCCTCAGTTTCAGATTTTATCTTTCCATCGGGATAATATTCCTTTACAACATGTATCCCCGGGGCGGTTTCCGGGGTTTCTGCTTCCTTCTCCTTTATCGTACATGCAGCCATCAGAGCACCACACATAATACTGAATAACAGGCGTTTAAGATGTCTCATGTTTGCTTGATTATTGGACCAGTGTTTCAAAATCCTCTGTAAGTGGAAAATCCCTTACAAAATCATAAAGGGTGAGTTGCCGGATATTAAAGAAATAGCTCCAGTAATTATGCAATGCACTGAGGTAACTCCTGGTTGCATCATCCCTTTCCTTCAAAGCCACATTCAGATCAAGAACATCAATTTTCCCTATATAAAAGCGTTGCTTGGTAACATTGTATCGCAATTGGGCTACGGAATCGGCCTTGGCAGCAATCCGCAGCTGGTCATCCTGAAGATTAAATTGCATTACCTGCAACATGACTTCCTGGTCAAAGTCAATCTCATCCTGCATAACATTGGTCCTGGTAACTTCCTGATTTGATTGCGCCATCCGGTAACGGCCTTTTGCCAGTCCCCAGTCAACAATAGGCACCTCCAGTCCGACCCGCAAACGTTCCTGATCCTGTGTGGCAGTATATACCTGTGAGAGCTCGGGGGATTGTTGGGTAAGTCCGAAAGAAGCAAACAGATCTGCTGTCAGTCCCCTTTGAGCCTTCGCCTCTGCCACCGATGCATCCGCTTCCAGCAACTGCCTTTGCAGGTCAATGATGGTGGGACTATTGGTATGGGCCTGCTCAAGTGCCATGGCTACATCAACCTCCAACGCTGGTATCTCTTCCGGGATGATCAGCTCAATATCCACATTCTCATTATACCCCAGGAAAGATCTAAGCCGGAATTTGTTGATCTCGAGTTGGATCCTGGCTTCATTCAAGGCGGTGCCGGCATTCAAAAAGGCAAGTTCCATCTGGAGCAGGTCATTCTCGGCTATGGTCCCGATATTATACCTTCCCCCGGCTATCTGGAAAAGCGTATCGTTATTGCTGTAATTCAGTTCTGCAATCTGCAGGTTCACCTGGGCAAGGGAAAGATTGAAGAAATAATTTACTGCCCGACTGGCCACCTGTTCCAGGGCTTCCACATAGGTTTTCTTGGCAGCTTCATATTTGAGTGGTTCTATCCTTCGTTCCCACCGGAAACTGTTATGTGCCTTGATTGGTTGTCTGAATCCTATACTTATCGGATTTGAGAGATAGGAAGTAGAGGTCTGGTCATCTCTGAGCAGGTCAATCCTTTCCATTGACGAGCTCATAAATATACTGCCTCCGGTCGGTGCAAGATTCTGAACCAGGGAACCAGTTACCGAATAAGTGGCCAGGCTTCTTTCCACAAAGGCATCGGTTCCGTCAGGGAGTGTTATCTTGTCAATGGACCGGTTCAAATCGGGCAGGATGGCAGATACGCCCAGACTCGGCCGGAACTTTGCTTTGTGTGTTCGAAATTCCCAGTAACTTCCCCGGAAACGGTGCTTGGCCATGATGGCCATAGGGGATTGCTCCCTGGCCAGTATGATCACATCGTCAAGGTTTAAGCGCAGGGCCTGGATCTGCGCTGATCCGGCGCTTGAGAATCCGGCAATCAGGAAAACAAGAAATAATCGTATGCTGTAATTTTTCACGGGTTGGTTTATTTATTCATGCCTCAATGACTCGATCGGATCCTTCTCGGAGGCTCTTTTGGCTGGAGAATAGCCGAAGATGACGCCTACTGATGCCGATACCACAAAGGCAATGATTACAGAAAAAGGAGAAACTATGGTAAGAATTCCAGTGAACTCGTTGATAAGCCTGGAAAGGACGATCCCGAGTATCACTCCTATCAGTCCACCCGTAACACTGATCAGTATTGCCTCTGATAAAAACTGAACCACAATATCCATCTTCCTCGCCCCTATGGCCATTCGTGTACCGATCTCCTTTATCCTTTCCATTACCGATGCAAACATGATATTCATGATACCGATCCCTCCTACCAGCAAGGATATGCTTGCGATTGCTCCCAGGACAATATTAAAAATGTCTTTGGTACGTTGCTCTTGCTTCAGCAGTAATTCAGGTACGGTAATCTCATAATCCTTTACTTCTGCATGCCTTCGGAAAAGCATCCTGCTTAAAAATTCTGTAGAAGGGGTCAGTTCTTCAGAATCGTTGACCTGAACGATGATCTTATCCAGTTGGTGATAGTTGCTGCTGGTATTTTGTGCGGGACTGGTGCTCACAGAAAAGAAACGTCCGAACCTGATCCTCGATGTGGATTGTTTGATCCTGGAGCTCACCAGGGCACGGTTCTGGAACCTCATCAGCATCGTCTTTGCCGGAATATAAATATTGTCATTGAACACATTAACCCCTGTTTGTTCAAATCCCGTCAGGCTGACATCTGTACGTTCAAGCACACCTACTACCTTGAGCCAGATCTGGTCAAACTTGATATATTTATTGATGGGATTTTCCTTCGGGAAAAATTTGCTGCGGATATTAGATCCAATCACACAAACAGGTATCCCGTTCTCTTCCTGATATTGATTGAAAAACATACCCTCCTGCAAATTGAGGT
The DNA here is from genome assembly GCA_030640625.1 of Bacteroides sp. GTDB lineage: Bacteria > Bacteroidota > Bacteroidia > Bacteroidales > SM23-62 > SM23-62. The sequence goes on along the minus strand of DAOWJB010000024.1, from coordinate 6,624 downwards.
TGTAGATATCAAAATATTCTGTAGTTACACCCAGCAATTTGGCCTGTTCCCGTTTCCCTGCCAGGACCAGGTAGCTGTTCAGGGCGATTTCCGGACTTAAGCGGTTGACAGTGGGTAATATCTTTTCTATGGCTTCGGCATCCTTGAGGCTGAGTCCGGGTGAAAATTTGGTTTTTTGTTTGTTGTCCCCGTTACCATTCTCACTGCTGCTTTCCTCCTTACCGAAAGGTGTGACAATCGGAGTGACCACTATATTGTTCACGCCAACCATTTTCATCTGTTCAAGGATCTCCTGCCGGGCACCGTTCCCAATGGCAAGCATACTGATCACAGCACCCACACCAAAGATCATGCCCAATCCAGTCAGGATGGATTTCAGTTTATTTGCCAGGATGGACTCCAGGGCAATTACCATATCATGAAAATAACGATTCATTCCTTCGGGTTTACTGCGTTATTTCAGCTCCTGCCTCCGGGTCCTTCTCCTCCCGGGGTTTGCATTCTGCGTCTCTGCTCTCTGTTGTTCTTCTGCTCCTCATTCTGTTTCTTCAATTCCTCTTCCAGCCTTTTCTTTTCGGCTTCTTTCTCCCTGATCACCTCCACCAGTTCCAATCCGGTAAAACGTAAATCTTCAGCGCCTTCGGGCACAGATAATAAGATTTTATCTCCGGCAGCCAGTCCAGCCTCAACAATGATCTCGTTCTCATTTGCCTCATCAAGCACGACAACCTGTTTTGTGTTGTTTCTTTTATAAACATAGGTCATGCTGTCGTTTGAATGAACGGCTTCCAGTGGTATGTAGAGAACATTTTCAAATCTTTTGGTAAGGATACTGTTGCTTGTTGTCATGGAAGGCCTGAGGATTGGATCGGATTCGTTCAGCTTAATAACAACCTCAAATACTTTGGCATCCGTATTGGGAAGCTGTTCTCCGATATTGGCAACTTCGGTTATCACACCTGTATATTGCTTTTCGGGGAAGGCATCCACACCGGCCCTTACCTGTTGTCCCACTTTGATCTTGCTTATATCAATTTCATTCACATAGGTTTTGGAGATCATGGTAGACATATCCGGAAGGGTGGCCACGGTCAGGTCCCACGGACTGATCTCGGAACCCACCGTTCTTTTCTGTCCACTCCATTCCCTTTTATATATGACCATGCCCGGAGCAGGTGCGTGGATGATAAAATGTTGCAGTACGTCCTCCATTTGTGTTTTTCTTCTCCGCTGCTTGGACAGGTCTACTGTGACCTCAGTCATGTCGGCCTTGGCTTGCTGGACTCTCAACTGGTAATTCTTTACCGCCTGATCATACGCACGTTGTGCCTTGTCCACGTTTATCTTGGCCTGTCGGATGGTGGCCGGCGGTTCAAACTGGCTCTGTTCGAGGGTGATCTCTGCTTCCTCCATATTAAAATTCAGGTTGATCATTTCATCACGAAGGGTCCTTAGCTGGATGGTTGTGTCCAATTTGGTTTTGGTATAATCGGATTCTCTTACCTCAAGCTCATCGAGAATGTCCTTATAAGTATTATCTGCCTCCGAACGGTCAAGGGTGGCTACATAATCACCCGAATCCACAACAGTCCCTTCTGCTATGAGGTCCTGGATCTTGATGCGGTGGATCCTGAGGCTCCGGCTCCTCAAAAGCAAAGGAGCAGTTATATCTGTAGAGGTTTGTGCCTGTAATTCGCCGGTGATCGTGACAAGGATCTCAAACTCTCCCTGCTTTACTTCTGTTTCCAGTGGTTTGGTTGAATCCTCTTTGGATGCTGCAGAATATATCATCGCTGCTACGATAACCGCAGCTAAAATGATCAGGAATAACAGGGTACGTCTTTTCATTATATGCTTGGTCTTATTGGGGTAAAATGTATATGAACCCGCTAAATTAGACTAAAAAAATCGAATTTAGTTTAATCCGGTCCACCGCTAATGTTAAAAAAGCTTAAATGGAAAACTATTTGAGGCTTGAAATCAGGGCAATCACCTGTTTTGCCAATTCCTCCGCCACCGTTTTGGAGCCTGCTTCCGTGTAAATCCTGATAACGGGTTCGGTATTCGACTTTCTCAGGTGGATCCAGCCCTTTGGAAGATCAATCTTTATACCGTCCTCCGTATTGACAGGAAACTCCTTATATTTTTCCTGTACTTTCTCCAGGATCATTCCGATGTCCGTCCCCGGTTCAAGAGACACCTTGTTCTTGGACATGACATATTCCGGGTATGTTTTCCTTAATTCACTTGTTTTACCTCCCCGGGAGGCAAGGAAAGACAGGAACAGGGCGGCAGCGGTCAGGGCATCCCTCCCATAATGCATTCCGGGATAAATTACACCACCACTTCCCTCTCCCCCGATTACTGCATTATTTTCTTTCATCACCCGGACCACATTCACTTCCCCGACCGGGGATGCATAATACCGGCATCCATATTTTTCAGTGACATCTTTTAGAGCCCTGGACGAGGAAAGATTGGACACCGTGTTGCCCGGTGTTTTACTCAGGATATAGTCAGCCACCGCAACGAGGGTATATTCTTCTCCGAAGACCAGTCCGCGTTCATCAACCATGGCCAGCCGGTCAACGTCCGGGTCCACTACCAGTCCCAGGTCAGCATCATGACTTAACACTGCAGCTGCAAGCTCACCCAGATGTTCCGGCAGGGGTTCCGGATTGTGTGGAAAGATCCCGCTGGGCTCGCAATAAAGTTCGACCACTTCAGCAACCTTTAATTGCTTCAGCAGGGATGGCAGGATCAACCCACCGACTGAATTGACACAATCCACAACCACCCGGAAATTGGCCTTTTCTATAATGTCCGGCCTGACCAGTTCCAGCTCAAGAATTTTATCGATATGCTTCTGGGCATAGCCAGGTAATTGGTTAATTTGCCCGATCTTATCCACCGGTGCATAATCATGCTTTCCTGTTTCCACGAATTCAAGTATCCTTTGTCCGTCTGCTGCAGTAAGAAATTCCCCCTGGCTGTTTAACAGTTTTAATGCGTTCCACTGTCCCGGATTATGGCTGGCCGTAAGAATAATTCCACCATCGGCTTTTTCCATTGTAACGGCTATCTCGACGGTGGGTGTGGTTGCCAGTCCCATGTTAAGCACATCCAGTCCCATTCCCACAAGTGCCCCGCATACAAGCTTCTCAACCATCTCACCCGATACTCGCGCATCCCTTCCCAGCACAATCTTCAGGTTTGATTTATCCGTCGATTCCCGTATCCAGCCGGCATAGGCTGAAGCAAATTTAACAACATCCAGGGGCGTAAGTCCATCTCCCGGAACCCCTCCGATGGTGCCCCTTATGCCTGAAATAGATTTGATAAGTACCATATGACAAAGATGCAAAACAAACAACAATCAATCAAGGATTCAACGCTACAATTGCACAAGAATCAATCCAGTATTTTTGGACCATCAGCAGAACAAAAAAATCGTAAATTTGGCATTCATGAATGTACGGCTAAACAAGTATATTGCAAATACCGGTGTCTGTTCACGAAGAGAGGCGGATTCACTTATTCTTTCCGGATCTATACAGGTGAATGGCAAAACCATAACGGAACTTGGCACAAAGGTTGGTCCGAAAGATGTAATCACCCATAAGGGGAAGAGACTGCAAGGTGAGAAAAAGGTTTACATCCTGCTGAATAAACCAAAGGATTGTGTCACCACGGTCAGGGATACGCATGGCAGGAAGACTGTGATGGACCTGGTCAGGAGTTGCTGCCGGGAACGGATCTATCCCGTGGGCCGGCTCGACCGGAACACCACAGGTGTGCTGCTGCTTACCAATGACGGGGGACTGGCAGAAGCGCTTGCACATCCGTCCTATAACAGAAATAAGATTTACCATATTTTCCTGAACAAGATCCTTAAACCCGGTGATTTAGAGAAGATCAGAAAAGGGATCGAACTGGAGGATGGTTTTATCCGGCCCGATAACATTCAGTATGCTGATGCCAAAGACAAAAGACAGCTTGGTATGGAAATTCATTCAGGAAGGAACCGTATCGTCAGGAGGATATTTGAACATCTTGATTATAAAATCGTCAAACTAGACCGGGTGTATTTCGCCGGATTGACCAAAAAGGGAGTTTCACGCGGACACTGGAGATTCCTTACCGCAAAAGAGATTGCCATGCTCAAGATGTCCGTACCTAAACAATCACGGCGTTAGCCTATACCATTCGAGGATGCAACAATCAATGAAAACCGGTATCATATTTCTGTGCTGCCTGTGGCTCATGCCTCAATTGTTTGGACAAGCCGGGCCTGTCAGGGGAAAGATCATTGACAAGCATAGCCGCCGTCCGCTTGCATTCGTAAATATTACCTATCTGGAATCAGGACAGGGGACGGTTTCCAATATCGACGGAGAGTTCAGTATTTCTTCATCCCAGGATCCGGATTTCCTGAAATTCAGTTATGTGGGTTATCATTCATTGCTTATAGGGAAAGAGGAAATCCTGCGGGACCAGACCATGGTTATTGCCCTGGACCGGAAAGCCTATGACATTGAGGAAGTAAGGATATTTCCCGGCATTAATCCGGCCCACCGCATCATCCAGCTGGCCAGCGCAAACAGGAAGGTTAACAACCCTGAAAAACAGCGGTCCTTTTCCTATACTTCATACAGCAAGATGTATTTTACCCTGGACACAGATACCCTTGTAAGCGAAGTTGATACTTCCCGGCAGGAACTGGAAGAATTCCTGGAAAAACAACATTTATTCCTGATGGAATTTGTCAGCGAGCGAAAATTCATGCTGCCCGACAGAAACAAGGAATTGGTTACAGCTTCAAGGGTCTCGGGATTCAAGGACCCATCTTTCACCTTGCTGGCTTCCCAGATCCAGTCCACCAGTTTTTACGATGAACTTTTTATGATCTGGGATAAAAAATACCTGAATCCGATCAGTAATGGAAGTACCCGCAAATACCTGTTTATCCTTGAGGATACCATGTATACGGAACAGATGGACTCCCTTTTTATCATCTCCTACCGTCCACTGAAAGGTAAAAATTTCGATGGATTAAAAGGAATACTCCATATCAATTCCAGGGGATATGCCATACAGAATGTGATTGCAGAGGCGGCGGAAACCGAGGGGATTTTCAGGATAAGGATCCAGCAGAAATATGATTATATAGATCATAAACAATGGTTTCCTGTCCAATTGAACACAGATATAATCCTCAGTCCCAATAACGCAGAGGCAAACGGGGAACCGATCACACTTGTAGGAATAGGTAAAAGCTATCTGTCTGACATACAACTGGATCCAGTATTCAAAAAAAACGAATTTAACCACATTGAACTGGAGGTGGTGGATGATGCCCATAAAAAAGACGAGGACTACTGGGCTCATTACAGGGTAAATCCCCTGACCAGAAAAGATACCAATACCTATGAGTTCGTTGACAGCATCGGGGAGGAAGCCCATCTCGACCGCACCTTAAAAGCATTCGAGACATTTGCATCCGGTTATATCCCCATCGGATTTCTGAACCTTGATTACCGCAGCCTGATACATTGGAACCAGTATGAAGGATTCCGGTTTGGGGCCGCTGCCGAAACCAATGAGAAGATTGCGTGGTGGTTCAGCATTGGAGGAAAGGTGGCTTATGGCACGAGGGACAAAAGCTTGAAATACGGAACACATTTGAAATTCAACCTGAATCGCAGAAAGGATGCCTGGCTCAAATTTAAATATGATAATGATGTTGTTGAGACAGCCGGTTTCAGGTTCATCGACAAACCACCCATTACCTCTTCAGAAATATGGCGCAGCTTCCTGATTGCCGACATGGATATCCTGGAGGAAAAAGCCGTTGAATTACAATTCCCGGCTTTGCGGTATGTCAAGATCAATACCTACCTGTCTCAGGGCAGCAGGCAGATGACATCTGATTACCGTTATGTAGTTAGCAGCCCTGAGGGAGACGAGCAGGTGGACCGCTTTCCCATCACTGAAACAGGGATCCTGCTGAGGTACGCACACAAGGAAACCTACCTGGAAACACCTCGAGGGAACAGGCTTTCGCTGGGAACCAGCTACCCCATAGTGTATGCAAATTTTCGATTTGGCCTGCCTGCGCTGGGCGGTGAATATGAATATACCAAGGTGGAAGCCAAGATTACCAAGACCTTTATTAGCAAGTCCCTCGGAGACACCAAAATTGCACTGGCCGGAGGCTGGATTGACAGGAACCTGCCCTATCCACTTCTGTACGCAGGAATTGGCAGTTATGGCATATTTACCATCGAGAGCGAGAACAGCTTCGCTACCATGCGTCTCAATGAATTTGTCTCTGACCGTTTTGCCAATATTTATTTCCAGCAGGATTTCGGCAAGCTTCTGTTCAGCAGTGGGCAGTTTCAGCCCGGTATTGTCCTCGCGACAAGTGCCGGTTTTGGCAGACTGGCCTATAATCCGAACCATGTCAACCTTGACCAGAAAACTTATGATAAAGGCTACTTTGAATCCGGTGTCCTGTTCAATAATTTGCTGCGTCATTGGTTCATTGGATACGGTTTGGGTGTGTTTTACAGGTACGGTCCTTATACCCTTCCCAAAACAATTGATAATTTTGCATTTAAATTT
>DAOWJB010000346.1 GCA_030640625.1 Bacteroides sp. | reverse complement strand
GTTGAGGAATATTGATGCCGTACTGCAGGCCGCAGGATATAGTTCCTGGGATGTGGTAAAATGTACCTGCCTGCTGAAAGACATGGATCATTTCCAGGAGATGAATGAGGTCTATGCCGGTTATTTCAAGAAGGATCCGCCGGCAAGGGCAGCCTACCAGGTGGTAAAACTTCCGCTGGATGTGCTTATCGAGATCGAAGCCATCGCAATGAAAGATTAGAGCAAAAAAGGATGGCTTCATTACTGGCTGAGGATATTAAAACGTCGCTTACATTTGAGCAAGCTCCAATGGAGGCTCCTAATTTAATATCCTCAGTCAGGCAAGAGAAAAAGCCATCCCATTTTGATATAGTCAGTTCATTTTGTTAGCCTTGAATCAAAATGAAATTCCTTGTGTGTTATTATTTTCACCTTGTTGTATTCAGGATGTCGGCAATTGAGGATATAATTATGTGCACTGCGGATAATACAGCTTGGAACTTTCAGGGCTATTGTCTTTCGGGCCCTTACCCATTTTTCTGCCATCTCGGAAAGAATGGTGGGTGCAGGATAGTCAATCCAGTTTGGAGGAAGTTGATTTTTCTCAATTACAGTGATAGAATCATCAGGAATTTCTAAAGTCAGGATATCAAGATCGGGTGCCATCATTGGAGGTGTATGTACTATTATCTCTAAAAGTGCAATTTCCTTGCTTTCTCCTGTATATAAAACAGGAGTACCTTTTTTATTCCATCTGCCTCCAAATGTTGCAGCTGCTGATCCGGATATATCATTAGCGTATTTATTGCCTGTAATTCTGTAAACGATCATGATCAACTGTAAACGCCATGTTCAATTCTCCCGATTATATCTCTTACTTTGGATACTCCACCGGGAATTTCAATGAGCTCTTGAGGTTCCATGCCTCCCAGAGCGGTATTAGGAAGATTTAACCACTTCATGAAATCCTCCTTGCTGCCGAAAACTTCAGAACCATAAAGGAACAAGTCCGTAATTTCAAATAATTTAACTGAAAAATTTCTTTCCAACGTTATGTTTGCCTTGGTCCATCTATATATTGTTGGTTCAGAAATATTCAGCATATGAGCAGTTGTCTGAAGTGGAATATTGAAATATACCCTGAAGTTTGTGATTACATTCGCATTCAATCCCCTGGATGCAATATGGATGAAATCGTATGGACTTTCGATCCTTGATTTCACATATCTTTTACCAAGTATTTCAATTAATGTCTTGTAATGCTCAGTTGTTGTAGCCTTCATTTCTATCATTTAATAAATTATATTATTATTTGAACGAAATTACGCTAATATTATTGTAATCACAACTATTGAATGTGGATTGTGAAAAAAAAAGCAAAAACTCTTATAGAATTAGCTGCGTTTTGTATTTTGATTGGTGAGGATATTGCTAAGCAGTCCCTATTCGGCGAAGATCTCGAATGGGATTTCAACTTTGACTTCCTTATGCAGCTTTACCGATGCTGTATAAGTGCCCACTTCCTTGATCAATTCTTCCTTGATGGTGATATCTTTCCGGTCAATCTCAAATCCTTCTTCTTTCAGTGCCTCTGCAAGCTGAATGGTGTTTACCGAACCGAAGATCTTACCCTTGGTACTCGTTTTGGCGCCAATGGTCAGTTTTATATCCTTCATTTTTTCGGCGATCCCTTCCGCTTCCTGTTTAATCTGCTCCTCTTTGTGAGAACGCTGTTTAAGAATTTCCTTGTGCATTTTTTTGACAGATGCTGTGGCATTAACTGCCATTCCCTTGGGAATAAGAAAATTCCTGGCATAACCATCCTTAACCGTGATGATGTCATCTTTGTGACCCAGATTGGGTATGTCTCGTTTTAAGATAATGTCCATGGCTGATCCTCCACTTTATTATTTCAACAAATCTGTTACATAGGGCAGCATAGCCAGATGGCGTGCCCGTTTAATGGCCCTGGATATTTTGCGCTGAAACTTCAGTGAGGTGCCAGTGAGCCTTTTAGGGAGGATCTTACCCTGTTCATTCAGGAATTTCTTGAGGAATTCAGGATCCTTATAGTCAATATATTTTATCCGGTTTTTCCTGAACCGGCAATACTTTTTCTTTTTGATCTCTACTGTTGGGGGAGTGAGATACCTGATTTCTGATTGATTCTGTGCCATGATTAATCCTCCTTGATTTTTTCTGTTTCAGCTTTCTTCCTGGCCCTTTTCTTTTCAGCATAAGCTACGGCGTATTTTTCAAGCCCGACAATCAGGAACCTGATGATGCGTTCATCTCTTTTAAATTCTGTTTCGATCTTCTGAATCAGGCTTCCATCAGTCCTGAATTCAATCATGTAGTAAAATCCGGTCGACTTTTTCTGAATAGGATAGGCCAGTTTTCGAAGGCCCCAATTCTCTTCATGAACAATCTCTGCACTGTTATCAGTCAGGATCTTTTTGAACTTGTCGACCGTTTCCTTCATCTGACTTTCAGACAAAACGGGAGTTGTAATGAAAACGGTTTCGTACTGGTTCAACATTGTAAAAATTTGGTTATTATTAATGAGCGCACAAAAATAGGAACTTTATTGATATGTACAAAATAAATTCACCTTGGTTACTTAACCGGGTTTTAGTAATTTTAGCCACATGGATAATTTTATTGTCTCGGCACGCAAATACAGGCCCGAATCATTTACTTCTGTTGTTGGACAGGCGGTTATCACGAATACCCTTAAGAATGCAATACAGAAGAAACACCTGGGCCATGCCTACCTGTTTTGTGGTCCCCGGGGTGTCGGCAAAACAACTTGTGCAAGGATCTTTGCCAAGACGATAAATTGTATCAATATCACCGGTGATTCCGAGCCCTGCAATACCTGTGAATCATGCACCTCCTTTACCGAGTCCAGGGCTTTTAACATTCATGAGTTGGATGCGGCATCCAATAATTCCGTTGAGGATATCAGGAACCTGACCGAGCAGGTGAGAATCCCACCACAGGTGGGTAAATACAGTATATATATAATAGACGAAGTCCATATGTTGTCCGCCTCGGCTTTCAACGCATTTCTGAAAACCCTGGAAGAACCACCGGCCCATGCGGTATTCATCCTGGCTACCACGGAAAAACATAAGATCATCCCCACCATTTTGTCACGTTGCCAGATCTTTGATTTTAACCGTATCAGGGTGGATGATATTGTCAGCTACCTGGAGTATATATCAAATGAGGAAGGCGTTGAATATGAGGTAGATGCTTTTAATATCATTGCATTAAAGGCGGATGGTGCCATGCGTGATGCACTTTCCATTTTCGACCAGATAGTCAGTTTTTCTGGAAAATCCATCAACTATAAGGATGTCATCCAGAACCTGAATATACTTGATTATGAATATTATTTCAGGATTACCGAAGCCTGTCTTGGAGGGCAGGTGGGAGAGACCTTCATGATTTTTAATGAGATACTGGAGAAGGGCTTTGATGAACATAATTTTCTTGCTGGACTCAGCAGTCATCTGAGGGACTTGCTGGTATGTCAGGACCCTGTGACGCTGATACTCCTTGAAGTTGGTGCAGGTATCCGTGAAAAATACCAGCAACAAAGCAAGTCAACCAGCCAGGAATGGCTGTACAGTGCCCTCAATATCCTTGGGACGGCTGATGTCTCCTTCAAAACAAGTCGAAACCAACGCCTTCATGTTGAACTGGCCCTGATAAAACTCTGCCATATTTCAGCAGATTCAAAAAAAAAAGCCCTGACAGCTGAAAAAAAATCCCCTGATCCAGCTACCGCTGAAATACAATCCACTGAACCAACTCCTGCTGAAAAAAAATCCCCCGATCCGGCCCCTGCTGAAAAACAATCCACCGATGCCGCTACGGACAAGAAACAGTCCGTTGATACTTCTGGAAAAGATGAACCTGCCGCTGAGCAAAAAGAAGACAGCGAAGAACAGGCATCCAGAACTCCTGCACAATCCAGGAAACAGATCCTGGGTTCTGTGCCGTCCATAAAGGATGCTCTGAATGGCAAAAGCAGCACAGGGAAGGAGCAGGATACTGGTGCTGACCAGACAATCCGGCCGGTCCTGTCAAATCCCTTCACCCAGGATGACCTGCTTGAAAAGTGGAACAATTACGCAGATCAGATCAAAGAAGATAAGCCTCGCATGTCAAGCAGCCTGAAACATCACCTGCCTTTCCTGGGGGATGCATTACAAATTGAGGTAGTCCTCAGCAATTCCGCACAATTTGAGGAATTCAACCGGGATATTAAACCTGGACTGGTAAGCTATCTTGAGAATACCCTGCAGAACACGCAGTTCAGGATAATCCCGGTGATACTGGAGGAAGAGAGAAATGAGAATACATTGTATACATCAGAAGAGAAGTTTGATCACATGATCAAGAAAAATCCTGATCTGGGAAAACTCAAAGAACGTTTCAACCTCGATTTTGAATAATCCGGCATTTGAATCCGGGATGTACTGTATTTTGAATTTTTTAATTGCATGACTTCTATCTTTTATTATTTTTGTGCACGACCAAAAAACAAATACAAAATGGCAGGACAAAAAATCACTATTCAGGACGGCGTATTGCAGGTACCTGATTTTCCAATCATTCCATTTATTGAAGGAGATGGAACAGGCCCCGATATCTGGGCATCGTCAGTCAGAGTTTTAGATGCAGCTGTTGAAAAGGCATACAATGACAGCAGGAAGATTGCCTGGAAAGAAGTATATGCCGGTGAAAAATCCTATAATCAATCGGGAGAATGGCTTCCCCAGGAAACCCTTGATACCATCAGGGAATTCCTTGTGGCCATCAAAGGACCTCTAACCACACCTGTGGGGGGAGGGATCAGATCCCTGAATGTCGCCCTGCGGCAGATCCTTGATCTGTATACCTGCCTGCGGCCCGTAAGGCATTATGAAGGTGTTCCTTCTCCTGTAAAAGACCCTTCCACAACCAATATGGTTATATTCAGGGAGAACTCAGAAGATATTTATGCAGGGATAGAATGGATGACGGGTACAAGCGAAGCTGAGAAGGTAATAAATTTCCTTCAACAGGAAATGGGCGTAACCAAGATACGGTTTCCGGAATCCACTTCCATTGGGATCAAGCCTATTTCAAAAGAAGGCACCTATCGCCTGGTAAGAGCCGCCATTAATTATGCACTGAAACATGATCTTCCCAGTGTTACACTTGTGCACAAGGGCAATATTATGAAATTTACCGAAGGGCAGTTTAAACTTTGGGGATATGAAATTGCCGAAGAGGAATTTGGCGACAGGGTATTTACCTGGTTGCAATATGACCGCATCGCTGAAAAGGATGGAACAGCTGCTGCGAGCAAGGCACAGGATGAGGCCCTCAGCCAGGGCAAACTGCTAATCAAAGATTTTATCGCCGATGCCTTCCTGCAACAGATACTAACACGTCCTGCTGAATATTCCGTCATTACGACCATGAACCTGAACGGTGATTATATTTCGGATGCCCTGGCTGCCATAGTTGGCGGTATCGGAATTGCTCCCGGAGCAAATATTAATTATGAAACAGGACATGCCATTTTCGAAGCCACCCATGGAACGGCCCCCAAGTATACCGGACAGGATAAGGTTAATCCTGGCTCACTGATACTTTCCGGGATGCTGATGTTTGAATATATGGGATGGCAGGAAGCCGCTGACCTCATCATTTCAGGATTGAAAAAGACCATCCTCTCCAAAAGGGTGACCTATGATTTTGAGCGGTTGATGGAGGGGGCCACCAAACTGAAATGTTCGGAATTCGGCACTGAGATCATTAACAATATGTGAGCGGAGAAAAAAAACAGTTATTGCTAATTCATAAATATTATAAAGATGTTGTCGAAAAAAGTTGAAGACGCTTTAAATGAACAGGTGGATAAGGAAGGGTATTCATCGCATCTGTATCTTTCCATGGCTGTATGGGCTGAGATGGAAGGATTGGGCGGCATAGCCGACTGGTTTTATGCTCAGGCGGAAGAAGAGCGCGTGCATATGCTGAAACTGGTGAAGTATATTAACGAGCGTAACGGCAAGGCAAAAATAATTGCTGTAAAAGAACCACCCAGTGAATTTGGATCGGTAAGCGAAATGTTTAACAAGGTGATGGAACATGAACGGTTCGTTTCAGCCTCGATAAATGAAATCGTCCAGGTTTGCATTGATGAGAATGACCATACCACCCACAACTGGATACAATGGTTTGTAACCGAGCAGATTGAAGAGGAAGCATCTGTTAAAGCGCTGATCGATAAACTGAAGCTGGTAGGCGAACATAATATGTATATGTTCGACCGGGATATATTGGGTATGCGGGGCAGTGGAGGTGAGGCAGATTCAGAATAATATCAGCAGCTTATTTAATTTTTTTCATTTTTTTTGACAGTACAAGGATTTCTATCCTGTTCTCCAGGGCACGGAGCTGTTCAGGTGCACCATAGTAATCCATTATTTTCTTCCGTTTCCCATCCTTGTTATAGGTGATATAGGTAGTCGGCAGATCGGATGCGAGACCATCATAGATATTCTTGAGCTGGTAAAAATCTATCTGAAGGAAAGCATTTTCAAGCTCTTCAAGCTCATCATGGCTGAGTGAAAAGCTGAACCTGCCGATTTTATCAACATTTTCCACCCCTTCAAACAACCCTTTTCCGTTTTTGTCGATCTTTAGGGTATAGACCGGACAGTAACCGTAACAGGGTGTTCTTTGCATTTCAATGAGGAGGTCAGTACCTGTGATGGTCTTCGGGCCGCTGCAGGAAAATATGAGGAAGGATACGAAAACACTTAAAATACCGTTAAAACAGTTGCCAGCCAATATTTTATCAAACATATTCTTAATTTTGCTGTTGTTAGCGTATAGAGAACATTTTCATTCAAAAATAGAAATTTCATGATATTAAGGAGAGGATTATTTACATTGATCTTAATTTCGCTTGCAGGATTTACCGTTTACATTTCCGGACAAGGTAAAGCGGTAAAACATACCAATCTTAATGACACCATCATATGTTATGCCGCACCAGGGCATAGCGACCTTCGTATTGGTCCGCCCGAGGCTTATTTGTCCAGGCTCAAATCAGCTTCGGATGTTACTGCCGATATTAATATAAATCTTATAAGTGCTCCGCATTATTCCGCTACGCAAACTGCCAAGACCGCCGCAGAGATCTGGGGTTCCCTTATTCATTCGGATGTACCCATTAATGTGGAAGTCTCTTTCAGGGCAATGACAGGGGAAGAAGCAGGGGTGCTTGCAAGTACCTTATCAGACGGACCCTACAGTGTCCGTACCAATGGCGCATTGCCCATTCGGCTTTACGTAGCTTCATTGGCAGAAAAACTGCTTGGAAGGAACCTCAACGGTGATAATCCGGATATGAGCATTGAGGTAAACACGTCTTTTAGCTGGTATTATAAAGATGATGGAAACGCGGGCGATCAGCATGATTTCCTGTCGATTCTGCTGCATGAGATGGCACATGGATTTGGTTTCTCCGGGCATTTCCTTGTATTTGAGAACGAAGGCTGGCAACTGTATACCATACCTGGTGTTTTCGATCATTTCCTCTGGGCAAAAGATCCCAGGGTAGGCAAGGGAGACTGGCTGCTGGATACCCTATTGTTCCCGGTCCCATCAGAAGCACTGGCAGACCAGTTAATATCTTCCCCCATCTATTTTAAAGGTCCTGTTACCAAACTTCAGGCAGGGGAATTTCCCAGGATGTATGTTCCCTTGACATATAACCGGGGATCCAGTATCTATCACCTGGATGAAGTCTACAATTTAGGCGGGGGGGTAAATGCGATGATGACCTATTCTTCACCTGCGGGTGAAGTGATTCACGATCCGGGACCCCTTGCCACCAATATGATGTATGATATCGGGTGGATACACACCTACATCGAACACGACACCCTCTCTGACAGGGAATCGCTTTCCGATCCTTTTACCGTGACGGCCAGGATTTTCGGGGACGATGGCATCATGGCAGGAACCCAGTACCTCTACTGGTCAACCGATGGTTTCCAGAGCAAGGACTCGGCTGCCCTGACGGCAACGGGTAATCCAGACGAATTTTCGGCCGATATTCAGGTATCCTCCCTTGGAAGTACTGTAAATTATTATATACAGACCGAAGATAAATTCAATCGCATCTATACGCTACCCACGGAGGCACCTGGATCTTCTTTTGGTTTTTACGTAGGTGAGGATACCAAACCCCCGCTTATCGATCATATCCCGATTCAATTTATGCTGGTAACAAAAGACTCGCTGTATATCAATGCCCATATCACGGATAACCTTGGACTTGAGGTTACAGAATTTGAGTATAAGCTCAATGATGTGGACCAGACCCCCGTCGAGCTGGAACATGATACTTTAAGCAACTATCATGGATATTTTGTATTTTCACCCGGACAGGTGAAAGCCGGTGATCAGATCAAATACCGCATCAGGGCAGTAGATGCCTCTGTGGCCAAAAACACAAGCTATCATCCGGACTCCGGTTACCATGAATTTGATATTGAAGAAATCCCCCCATCCAGGGATTTCTATGAAAATGATTTCGAGACCTCGATCTCGGATTTCCTGACCACCGAATTCTTCCATGATAAACCGGTGGGTTTTGGATCATACGGATTGCATAGCAAGCATCCATACAAGGCACCTAATAAGGACAATACCTTTTATGATTTTTATGCCCAGTTGCGCATTCCCATACGATTGAGCAGTGCTAATTCATACATGACATTCGATGAAATCGCTTATGTGGAGCCCGGGGAAGAGGGCACTGTTTACGGTGATGAGGAATTCTGGGATTATGTGATCGTCGAAGGCTCGAAGGATGATGGAAAAACCTGGCATGAATTTGCGGATGGCTGGGATTGCAGGGCCAGCGCTACCTGGGATCTTAGCTACCGGAATGGTTACCTCCCTGGAAGCAATGATTCACAGGCCATTCCGAAAGAATCTGAAAAGCAGCGCAGGATGATCGATCTGCTGGCGGATTCATATTTCCAGGATGGTGACATCGTGCTGATCCGTTTCCGTCTGCAATCAGATCCTTATGCCCGCGGATGGGGATGGATGATAGACAACCTTCGCATCCAGGGTACTACTTCCATTAAGGAATATCCGATTCTTCCCGAGGCCATTAATATTTATCCGGTTCCATCGTCAGGATTGCTGAATGTCAGCATGCAGATGAAGGAAAGTATCGATGAGCTGCAGGTAGTACTTGTGAACCTCACCGGCAGGGAATTAATGGCTAAAAAGTACCCTCATCCGGGCGATACCTTTGCTGAGAAATTTGACTTAAGTGACTTGCGGAACGGGGTATACCTGTTGAAATTCTCCAGCGGGAACCAGACGGTT
>DAOWJB010000131.1 GCA_030640625.1 Bacteroides sp. | reverse complement strand
TGTACGGATTTTATCAGTGAACTGTATGGTAAAAAGAGAGCCAATACGGTCGTATGGGTTGGTCTTCTACTAAACATCTGGGTTATTTTTATCCTGTGGATCGGCGGGATCCTGCCACCCAGGCCGGAACTCATCGACAATGGCCTGCCGGCACTGGAAGATCCATCCCGGGTCTTTTTCCAGATCAGGAAATGGACGGTCAGTGCCACTATTGCATCCATGATCGCATACCTTACTGCCCAGTTTGTGGATGTACATATCTTCCATGAAATCAGGAAGCGGACCCGCGGAAAGATGTTATGGCTCAGGAATAATGGATCTACCCTGACCAGTCAGATGGTTGATTCCATCGCCGTAATCACCGTTACGTGGTTCACGGCAAGAAATGCCATCCAGATCGCACCTGGTGAGACAATCATTCATGGATTGCTCATCCTGATCCTGAGCAATTATATATTCAAAATGGTGTCAGCCCTGATTGATACCATTCCCTTCTATCTGGGCACCAGGTGGCTGTCAAGATACCTTCAACTGGATACATTAAAGGAATTCCGTGATAAGGATGAACTTAAAGGAGCTCAGTGAGCTTTTCCATGTCCACATTCAGACCATTGACTGTATGATGGGCCCTCAGATAGACAGGTTCTCTTTCCCGAAGTTTATCATGAATGAAAATATCGAGCTCCGCCCTGGAAAGATGACGGATCAGGGGACGACGGCTCTTACCCCTGGATAGCCGGTTAAGCAATGTTGCCGGTCCCATCTTAAGGTAGATGGATATGCCCTTCTGGTTGATCAGTTCCATATTGTTACCGGAACAGGGAAGCCCTCCTCCCGTCGAAACAACAATATCCCGGAGTGCGACCAGCTCATGTAATAACCTGCTTTCCATTTCACGAAAGGCATTCTCTCCGTGCTTCTTAAAAATCTCATTGATGGTCATACCATGCTCTTCTTCGAGCCGGGCATCCATATCGATAAAGGTATAACCGAGCCGCCTGGCCAGCCTTTGTCCGACTGTAGACTTGCCCGATCCCATAAAACCTACCAGGAAAATAATCATGGGCTTACACTTATAAATCCAGGGTCATTTGTCCATTTGATCCCTCCTCATCTGGTTCATCAATTTTCTCATCGACTTCGGGAGGTAATTCAGGGCTTTGTTCGTCTTCAGTAAATCCTTCGATAGGTTCGACTTCCTTTACCAGTTCAACCTGGTATTTTGTCAGGCGTTTTCCCTTTGCCTTGTAACTTTTCACGCTTATAAATTCGGCCACTTCGATGATCTCAGGTTTCCGGTTCTTGTTTTTTCCGCCAAAATTGATCTCGAAGCGGGGATATTCAACTTCAGTGATACTGACCATGCGGGACTCGGGGTGATCGCCGACAAAACTGAGAAGTTTCTCACCTGGCTCCAGTACAAATCTCTTCACGTAATAGTAATCCTGTTCTGCATCATAGTAAATGACCGAATAAACTTTCTTTGGCTTGTATTTTTCAAGGATATACAGATCATCCTCGAAGTGATTCTCCAGGTCAAATGTACTCAGCCTGAATTTCCCTGACCGGGTAATCACCAGGAGGCGGTCGTGTCCGGCAAATTCACCCAATAAACGGCCACGGCCGTCAGCATTCAGCCTGAGAACATCCTCATCGAACCAGATCTTGCGGCCGCCGAGCGTGGACACACCCTTTTCCTTAATTACGATTTTATGAACCGCATTTTTTGTCAGGATATTGCCATGGGCATCCCGCCCCTTGATTGCCAGTTCGCTGAAGTCCAATTCAAAATTCAGGTTGCGGATCCTGGGTCGTGGTTTAAGCGTCACTTTGATGGTCTCCGCTTCTCCATTGGGATTGGCACTGAAGTACAGTATCCTTGAATTCTTATTATTCTTTGTCAGGTTATATCCCTTTTCTCTTGTAATACCAGTTATTGCAGAACGTTTCATCATGGCATAACCACTCTTGCCATCACGGTAAACTAAATTATATATAGTCCTTGAATCATTTTTCTTGAAGACGGCTATATGGATGATGTCCTTGCCGGCAAATACTTTTTCATCGATTTTGGTTACCTGGAATGAGCCATCCCTCCTGATTGTAAGGATATCATCTATATCAGAACAATCACAGACAAATTCATCTTTCTTTAAGGACGTACCGAAGAATCCCTCCTTCCAGTTCACATATAGTTTCTGGTTGGTAGCGACAACCTTTGTTGCCACAATGGTATCAAAATTGCGGATCTCGGTTCGTCTTTCTTTCCCCTTCCCGTATCTCTTCTTGATCTGCTTGTAATAATTGATTGTATAGGGAATGATATTGTTAAGGTGGTTTTTAACCTCCAAGATCTCCTCTTCAATGCCCTTGATATGATCATCTGATTTGAAAGAATCAAATTTCGAGATCCTTTTGATCCTGATTTCGGTCAGCTTAACGATATCCTCATGGGTTACTTCCCTGCGCAAGAGTTTTTTATAAGGTTCGAGTCCCTTGTCAATCGCCTCGATAATGGAATCCCAGGTTTCACATTCTTCAATATCCCGATAAATCCTTTTTTCGATAAATATCTTCTCGAGTGATGAGAAATGCCAATCTGCTTCAAGCTCATTCAGCCTGATCTCCAGCTCAAGTTTCAAGAGAGAAACTGTGTTATCCACGGCATGTCTGAGCATTTCATTTACTCCCAAGAAAACGGGTTTATCTCCTTCTATTACACAGCTATTGGGAGATATGGGAACCTCACAATCTGTAAAAGCATAGAGTGCATCGAGGGTTTTGTCGGAAGAGATCCCGGAGGCAAGCTGTACTATAATCTCTACATTTGCAGCCGTATTGTCATCGATCTTCTTGATCTTTATCTTCCCCTTATCGTTTGCCTTTACAATAGACTCAATGAGGGATGTGGTAGTTTTCCCGTAAGGGACCTCTGTGATTATCAGGTGTTTTTTGTCCAGTTTTTCTATCCTGGCCCGTACTTTTACAGTTCCACCCCGTATCCCGTCATTGTACCTGGAAAAATCGGCCATCCCTCCGGTTGGGAAATCAGGCAGAATCTCGAATTCATTTCCTTTCAGGTATTGTATGCCGGCATCGATCAATTCATTGAAATTATGGGGCAGGATCTTTGATGCGAGTCCCACAGCAATCCCTTCCACCCCCTGGTATAAAAGCAGCGGAAATTTCACCGGAAGGGTTACCGGTTCCTTGTTCCGTCCATCATAAGATTGCTTCCATTCTGTTGTCTTGGGATTGAAGACCACCTCCAGGGCAAATTTGGACAGGCGTGCCTCAATGTATCTGGGCGCAGCTGAGCCATCGCCCGTCAGGATATTTCCCCAATTCCCTTGGGTATCCACCAACAGGTCTTTCTGTCCGAGTTGCACCAGGGCATCCCCGATCGAGGCATCCCCATGGGGGTGGAACTGCATGGTATGCCCAATGATGTTTGCCACTTTATTATAACGCCCGTCATCCAGTCTTTTCATGGAATGCAGGATGCGGCGCTGTACAGGTTTCAGTCCGTCGTGCAAATGAGGCACTGCACGTTCAAGGATCACATAGGAAGCATAATCCAGGAACCATTCCTGGTACATTCCTGACAGGTGAACCACGGTATGTAAGTCATCTGAATCAGATGGGACTTCTCCATCCGGACCAATTGGACCTTCGTCCATGGACTCTTCACTGTTCTCTATATTTTCCAGCTCCTCTTCACTCATAGGTATCTAACGAAAACGATCTACGGGAATAATTGGTCAGGCCTCAATAAGGTCTTCTTCAACACGCAGGTTATTAATAATGAAGTTCTGCCGTTCAGGGGTATTTTTCCCCATGTAAAATTCCAGTAAGTCAGAAACCGCATCACTCCTGTTAAGTGATACAGGTTCCAGTCTTATTTTTTTGCCAATAAAATTCTTAAACTCATCAGGTGATATTTCACCCAGCCCCTTAAATCTTGTGATCTCCGGATTACCGCCAAGCTTTTCAATGGCTGATCCCTTCTCTTCCTCTGAATAGCAATAATGCGTTTTCTTCTTATTCCTTACCCTGAAAAGGGGTGTCTGCAGAATGTACAGATGTCCCTTGCGAACCAGGTTAGGAAAAAATTGCAGGAAGAATGTAATCAGCAGCAGCCGGATATGCATCCCATCCACGTCTGCATCTGTGGCAATCACTACGTTTTTATACCGGAGGTTGTCCAATCCATCCTCAATGTTCAGGGCAGACTGCAGGAGATTGAACTCCTCATTCTCATAAACGATCTTTTTTGTAAGTCCATAGGTATTCAGGGGTTTCCCCTTCAGACTAAAGACAGCCTGGGTTTCTACATCCCGTGATTTGGTGATGGAACCGCTGGCCGAATCTCCCTCGGTAATAAATATGGTCGTTTCCAGCCTGCGGTCATGCTTGGTATTGTAGTGAGCCCTGCAATCCCTGAGCTTTTTATTGTGGAGACTGGCTTTCTTGGCCCTCTCCCTGGCCAGTTTCTTGATGCTCGAGATGGCCTTTCGTTCTTTTTCAGACTCCAGGATTTTTTTCAGCAGGATTTCAGCCGTCTCAGGATGCTTATGCAGGTAATCATCCAGGTCTTTTTTCAGGAAATCATTTATATAATTCCTGACACTCGGGCCTTTCGGCCCCATGTCTTTGGACCCCAATTTGGTTTTTGTCTGTGACTCGAAAATCGGCTCTTCAATTTTAATGCTTAGGGCGACAATAACGGATTGGCGGATATCCGAGGGATCAAAATCCTTCTTGTAAAAATCCCGTACCGTTCTTACCAGGGCTTCCTTAAATGCGACCAGGTGAGTTCCACCCTGGGTTGTATGCTGACCATTGACAAAGGGAAAATACTCATCTGTATACTGATTACCATGGGTCATGGCCAGTTCAATATCACCATTCCTGAGGTGAATGATTGGGTAGAGTCCCTCATTATCCATATTCTCATTCAGCAGGTCCAGCAAGCCATTCTTTGATTGGTACTTCACCCCGTTGAGCACAATCGTCAGTCCCGTGTTAAGATATATGTAACTCTTGATCAGGACTTCGATGTACTCCAGGATATAATGGTAATTCCCAAACATTTCCTTGTCCGGTATAAAAGAAATGATGGTTCCGTTGGCCAGCTCTGTTTTGGAGTCCTGCGCTTCTTCCCGCAGTTCGCCGGTGGCAAATTCTGCCGATTTCATTTTACCCTCCCGGATGGACTGTATTTCAAACTTTGAGGAAAGGGCGTTGACTGCCTTGATACCAACCCCGTTCAGACCAACCGATTTCTTGAAAACCTTGGAATCATATTTTGCACCGGTGTTCATTTTGGAAGCCGCCTCCACCATTTTGCCAAGTGGGATCCCCCGGCCGTAATCCCTCACCTGTATGCATTTTTCATGAATGTTGATCTCGATGGTCTTGCCGAAACCCATCATGAATTCATCTACC
The DNA here is from genome assembly GCA_030640625.1 of Bacteroides sp. Classification (GTDB taxonomy): domain Bacteria; phylum Bacteroidota; class Bacteroidia; order Bacteroidales; family SM23-62; genus SM23-62. Next base: position 3,589 of record DAOWJB010000131.1, on the reverse strand, counting down.
GAATTATCGAGCACTTCCTTTAGGAGGATATAAATACCATCATCGCGTGAGGAGCCATCACCGAGTTTTCCGATATACATTCCGGGGCGCCTACGAATGTGTTCCCGCCAATCTAATGTTCGTATGTGTTCTTCTGTATACTGCGCTGTCATTGCTTTTTCGATCTGCACAAATATAGATAAAAGATCTCTCGCACTGCAATTTCTTTTTCAACAGGGGAATTAACATGATGTGCCTTTCAATCCTCTTGTATATCAATCAAATCATGTTTTTTTCAACGGTCGGAATGAAGGCGAGCATAGGTCCCGGACATGAGATTCCAGACCTGGATTTGCAGTTCCCGGGGACTCATATCTGCGAATGTGCTGAAGGGAATTGGCTCAAGTACGTTGACATCAATTCTGGTAAATCCTTTCAGGATGGCGCCTTTTTTTGGCAATGCCCTGGCAGTGCCTTCCATTACGATGGGGACGATATTCACCTTGTTATCAATGGCCATCCTGAATGCTCCCACCTTGAACGGACCCAGGTGGTCCCCGGAATAGCGGGTCCCTTCCGGAAAGATCATTACCGAGCTTCCCATTCCCAGAGTTTTACGGGCTTTATTCATCAGCCGCTCATAGCTGTTCTTCTGGCCCCTTTCAATCTCCAGGTAATCATTAAGCCGCATATTCCAGCCGATGATGGGGATACGGAAGTTTTCTTTTTTGGATACCCATTTATAGGGAACAAATAAATGGTATAATACCAGGATGTCGAGCATGGACTGATGATTGGAAACAATGACACAGGACCGTCTCCAGGGAATATTTCGGCGCCCTTTGACACGAACTCTCCAGAGTGGATTGAACCAGATGTATAGAGATCCCCACAAGCAGGAAAACAGGTGAAGTACCACAAGCCTGCGGTCAAACCAGCGTGTAACCAGCCAGATCAACACGTCGATGGAAATCATAACCACTGAGCTTGTCAGGAAAAAAGTCCAGAGTAGAACGCTGTATATGATCAATCCTGCTTTTTTCATTGTTGCTTTATTCCGGTTAATCAGAAAATAGCTTCCACAAAATAATCAATCATCCGGGGTTTGACAAGAAAGTTCCTGGAGATTATTTCACGAATTTCGCCGGGTTCATGATCAACACCGGACAGGATCCCGGCTATCTGATCAAAGAGTTCACGGTCAAGAGTATCCGATTGAATCCGGATGCTTATGATCTTTCCCTTTTCCACTTCCAGGTGAATGATTACCGGTTTGTCGTTCCATTCAGTCTGCCTGGTCATCTGGTACTTTGGTGAATACCCTATATTCCATTTCCAGGTGCTGTATTTCCGGCTGACAAGCTCCTCTATACTGGCCACATCACTTCCACTCAGTTCATATCTGGACGCATCTTTAAAAGAACTTGATAAATATCCTATCAGGTTTTCACGAAATTCTTTGACGCTCACCGGAGCAACCAGGAAATCCAGGATATTCACCACCTGGCTTGGGACCGACTGAACGGCTTTGTCCTTGTATCTCCCTAAATCCCTTTCAAGGGCTGCCTGCAATGCTTCCAGGTCGGATGAGAACAGCAGGGTACCATGATGCAGTACACGGTTCCGGTGGACATGCTCGGCATTTCCTGATATTTTTTTCCCATTCACCAGTATCTCGTTCCTGCTGCCAAATTCGGCCTGAACCGAGAGGCTTTGCAGGTAGGACAGCACGGGACTGGCATATTGTCTGAAATTCACCAGTTTCCCTTCCTCCCCGTTCAGTATGAAAGAGAAATTCACATTGCCGGGATCATGCCAGACTGTCCCTCCTCCTGATATTCTTCTAACCACAGGAATCCCTTTCTTACGGGTATAGGACAGATTTATCTCAGCATACGCATTCTGATGCTTCCCGATGATTATGGAAGGATCATTAATATAGATAAAGGTAAAATCCCCGTCCTTCTCCTTCATCAGGTACTCCTCAGCGGCAATGTTGAAATATGGATCGTTGGAGGGTGAATCCAGGATGAACATGGTCAATGATTTAGCTTCAGCGCTTTGATTAATGTTATCATGCGGTACAATCCATACGCCAGCAGGCTGCCAAGCAAGCCCCCCCCGATGATATCCCCCGGGAAGTGAACCCCCAGGTAGATCCTGCTGTATCCCACCAGGCTGGCCCAGATCAATAGGCCGGTCCAATAATACCGGTTACGGATCAGCAGGCCGGTAAAGACAGCTATGCCAAATGAGTTGGATGCATGACTGGAAACAAATCCATACATGCCACCGCAATAATCATTCACCAGGTGGATCAGTCCAGCTATATCAGACTGGTGACACGGCCGCAAGCGTTCAAATACATTTTTAAAAAGGTGAACCGACGCCTGGTCACTCATGGTTATCAGGATGGTAACAACCAGCAGTATCCAGCCGGTTCTCCAGCGGAACCGGTTGATGAGCATGACAAGGATAAACAGGTAGAGGGGCAACCACTGGATCTTGCCACTGACAAACCACATCACCTTGTCCAGGAACGGCGAATGCAAGCCGTTCAGGAAAAGGAACAATTGTGTATCCCATTGATTGAGTATTTCCAGCATGATTACGCGTTCAGTTCCTGCCAGATCCTGTCTTTCAGGCTGCTTATCCCCTCTCCTGATACCGAGGAGATAAACTGCCAGGGTATCTCCGGAAGATCCTCCCTTATTTCATCCTTTAATTCCTCATCAAGCAAGTCGGATTTGGAAATGGCAAGTATTCTTTTTTTATCCAGTAATTCGGGGTTATAATCCTGTAATTCTTTCAGGAGTATCCTGTATTCCTTGTGGATATCCTGACTGTCGGAAGGAATCAGGAAGAGCAGGATGGAATTTCTTTCAATATGTCTCAAGAACCTGATCCCCAATCCCTTTCCTTCGCTGGCCCCCTCGATTATCCCCGGTATGTCTGCCATGACAAAGGACCGGTCGTCACGGTATTGGACGATCCCCAGATTTGGTACCAGGGTAGTAAAGGGATAGTCGGCTATTTTGGGTTTGGCAGCAGAAACAACTGAGAGCAGGGTGGATTTACCGGCATTCGGGAATCCCACCAGTCCCACATCAGCCAGCACTTTCAGTTCCAGGATGTTCCATCCCTCAGCCCCGCTCTCACCGGGCTGCGCAAATCTGGGTGTCTGATGGGTAGAAGATTTAAAATGATCATTCCCTAGTCCACCCCTGCCACCTGCCTTTAGGATCTCTTTTTCTCCATCCTCAGTTATCTCAAAGAGGAACTCATTGGTTTCAGCATCTCTGGCCACGGTGCCCAATGGCACTTCAAGTATAACATCTGCACCGTCGGCCCCGGTCTTCAGGCTGCCCGCCCCATTTCCCCCGTGTCCTGCCTTGACATGTTTCTGGTATTTCAGGTGTAGCAGGGTCCATAATTGCTTGTTCCCTTTCAGGTAGATATGGCCGCCATGACCACCGTCGCCTCCATCCGGACCACCTTTTCGGGTGAGTTTATCACGATGAAGATGTGTAGATCCGGCACCGCCGTTACCTGATCTGCAAAAGATCTTTACATAATCTATGAAATTCGATTCAGCCATTTATTACTGATG
>DAOWJB010000215.1 GCA_030640625.1 Bacteroides sp. | reverse complement strand
GATGATTGTATAACTTTAAAAGATAGAACTGGCAATGCTTTCAAAAAAGTACACGAAATATCATTGTTGAATCTAAGCATATGAAGGTATTTTTCAAGGAAATGCATACATTTTTACACGCCAATTTAAACTACAGCCATACATTACTATAACTCTTTGATCTTTATACTCCTGAAGTAAACATGGTCTCCATGATCCTGGAGAAGTATATGACCGGCATCAGCTGTTCCGAAATGATCCCATTTTTTGAACTTGCTTTGTGAGACAGCCATTCTGAATTCCTCCGACTTCCTGTTGAATTCAAGTACTTTAACTCCGTTGAGCCAATGTTCAACATGATTGTCCTTATTGAAGATCCTGGCTTCATTCCATTCCCCTGCCGGCCGTAATTTTTTATTTGTTGCAGGCATCAGGTCATATAAAGAACCCATCATACCGTTGGCCCTTCCCTTTTCGATAAGGTGCTTGTAAGCCATATCATCCAGTAGAGAATACTCGAATCCGATAGCTGATCCATTCCTGTAACCCTCAACCTCTGTGACAAAATATTTAATGCCACTGTTTGCTCCCGGTGCCAGTTTGAACTCAAGGTACAATTCGAAATCACCAAATTCATCCAAGGTAACTATATCCCCGCCAAATAATGATTCCTCAAAATTTGACTCGGTTGTATTCAGCGCTCCTTCTGTAACGTGCCATCCACGGTCAGGGAACGCATCCTTGTAAGCCCTTCTCCATCCATCTGTCGTTTTCCCATCAAACAATAGTTTCCATCCATCTACCCTTTCATTTTCAGTAAGCGCATTTGTCAGGGATCCTTTTTGCTCTACCTCATTCCAGGGTTCATTCAGGTGCATTTCCACATTCTCGGATAAGATACGAATGTTTCGCCACATCACTGAAGCCCCGATGTTTCGCGGTTCCGCAACAGGATCAATGGCATGCACCTGCAGTGCAATAAATCCTGCCCTGTCCCGGTCGTCGATCAGGTTGGTTGTTTGTACCCCGTTCACCCAGATTTTAAGAAAATGACCGAATGCCTCTATGCGATATTTATTCCATCCACCCTGAATGAATATATCTCCTTCATTTTCCAGCCGTTCATGGATGTACATCCAGCCTCGCCGTGCTTCATCAAACAGGGCTCCGCTTCTGGAAGTTCTTACGGGATTTATCTCGGCCTGGTATCCATGTACCCTGCCATTCCTGTATTCCGGAAGGCTGTGGCTCCTGAACTGGACCCCTGAATTCAGAAAGGAATCCACTTTTACCTCAAGTTCAAGAATGAAATCACCGAATTCACTCTCGGTACATAAAAATGAGTTGGGAGAATCCGGTACGGCTTCACCAACGATACATTTATTTTTTACATTGTATCTGGCAGTCCCCCCTTTTTGCTCCCATCCGGTAAGGTCATCCCCGTTAAACAGTAATTTCCAGCCTTCCTTACTTTCCTTTTTGGTAAGATCAGTTACCAGAGAACCTCTGGCGATTGCATCATCTCCAGTTCTGGTAATATATTGATCAACATTTTCTGTCAGTATCCTGATATTTCTGAACCTGCATTTTGCACCGTTTTTCCATGGTTGGTTCTCCACGTCAACGGCATGTACCTGCAAGCCGATAAAACCGCTGGAATCCCAGTCATCGATAAAATTTGCAGTCTGAATATTATTTACCCATATCTTGATACTGTTTCCGATTGCCTCGATGCGATATTTATTCCAGCGGTGTTTTTTAAATGCTTTCTTTGCTCTATTATTGCCCTCCAGTGAGTATATCCACAGACGGCGACCTTCCTCCATTATTCCACCGCTCCATGACCTGGGCGAAGGATCGATATCGGCCTGGTAACCATGGACGCGTCCATTCCTGTATTCAGGACGACTGTTGCTGCGGAACTGAATACCGGAATTTATCGAGGTATCCACCAGAACTTCCAACTCAAGTATAAAATCACTGAACATTTCTTTTGTGCAAAGAAATGAATTTGGAGAATCTGGAACGGTCTCTCCTACGATGGCATTATCTTCCACATAATATTTCCCTGTCCCTCCTTTCTGCTCCCAGCCTTCAAGATCTTTTCCATTGAAAAGGTATGTCCAGTTACCCTGATCCTCCGTGCTGGTGAATGACGAACAGGTAAGGATGAGACAAAATAATGGAGGCAAAAGCAATGCAATAACAAGAAATTTGAATACCCACCTCATATGCCCAAATGATTAAAGGGTGATAAGAATATTAACATAGACTTCAGGGAGTATCTATTCATCTTTCTGAACCTGAAGGTTATCGAACCCCTGATGTCCTGTAAGTGGACCGAACAGGTCAGAAGATTTCACTGAGAATGCCGCTTTGGGCATGCCTGCACCGATTGATTTAGCCGCGCAATCCATGGATTTTTTAACATCCTTGCGGGCAGCATATAACAGGCTATAAGCAAAATGACATTCTTTTACCCCCAGTTCTTTCATACCCTTACCGGAAAGATACCTGTGGGCCCCATCGAGATCACCCGTTTCTATCATTTTGACAACTTCAAGAAGTTTTTTGGTTAACCCATATTCCAGCGCTACATCTGCCTTGCCTTTTCTTTCAT
>DAOWJB010000206.1 GCA_030640625.1 Bacteroides sp. | reverse complement strand
GTCCCATAGGGGCATCGCTGGTTGCGTAGGCAATACAGGTCGGCCGTCCTGCCCTTCCCATATGGGCATAGATGAAATAATAGATGCCCTTACGCTTTACCAGGTATCCTCCTTCGTGAAAGAAATGTTCCTCCTCTGTTACTATGTTGTCCTGTATGGTACTTTCATCGATTTCTATCATGTTTGACTTGAGCCTGGCCATTTTCGCGGTGAATTGTCCCCATATATAATAGGCCGAGCCATCATCATCAATAAATACTGCAGGATCGATCTGGTTGTAGCCATGCAGTTTTACATTTTGTCCATCTTTAAATGGACCGGTGGGACTGTCAGATGTAGCGACGCCTTCCGTATTCCTGGGACTATTCAAGGTATAGTACATATAGTAGGTACCATCTTTGTATTGACAATCAGGAGCATACAACAGGGAGTCACTATATGGAACCGCATCACCTACTCCTCTGGAGGCAAAAACATTTTCGTGAAGGGTCCAGTTCAACATATCACCGGAGGACAGGACATGGTGCCTGTGGGAGCAATAATAATCCAGGGTCTCATCCACTGATCCATACACATATATCCTGCCATCCTCCCAAACATGGGCGGCAGGATCAGCAATATATACACCGGCCGGAACGATGGGGTTCTGGGCAACCAGGCTTGTAATCATACTTGCGCTGAGGAATAGCAGAATAACTCTTTGCATGATGGGAATTTAATGTTGAATGACAATGGGTGATACTTGATTAAATGAATCCCGGCTCACCCGGAGCAGATAAATACCCTCTTCAAGGGTACCGGTATTAAGTTCAAAAGGAGCAGAGGCAACCCGAACTTCCTCTTCATAAACGATTCTGCCCGAGAGATCTGTCAGCCGGATAAGGGTATTAGCACCTCCCTCCAGCAGTATGAAGATATGGTCCGAGGCCGGATTGGGCCAGACCCGGATATGCTGTTCCCCCAAATGGGTGGGATCAATCTTAAGGGATGGATCTGCATAGAATTCCATGCGGTCCAGTTCAACTGTCCCTTCCGTTGCCTCACATACGGGATCCAGGCGGATCTGAGTTATCAGGCCCTTCCATTCAGGGTTGACAGCCAGGTTTATGCGATAATCGCTGAATCCCGGATCCTTAGGTTTGATGGGAAATGGCATCGACATGGCTTCGGAATAAGCAGGATTGGTCCCTGTTATCCAGTAAAGCTGGGCACAGGTATCAGCAGTCTGGTTCCGCATCCGGATATGAAGGGCATTGTAGGCCCTGGCCGCAATGTTTACATTCTCAGAGGAATACATGAAAGGATCCAGACCGTTGATGCTGAGGGTAAAGATCCCGTCTGAAACTTCCCCTTCCAGGTTATTGACCAGGTACCAGCACTCATCGTTGCGGGTAAAATCCCATGCTAACCGGGGACCGCATTCGAGCTCTCTTAACTCGGCCTCTGTGGGCCGCCGGCTAAAGTCGATGTAGTTCAGGTGAAAGTCCCCCGAAGCCTGATCAATCACCAGCTTCAGTATATAATGACCCGGTTTGATGGTTGCCGAAGTATCATGCTGGATAAATGAATCAATGTCACCGCTGCCATTGATCAATTGCACACCGGTAATATCCTGACCATTCAATTCCAGGTGAAACAGGTTGCTGTCTGAACCGGCCGATGCGCGGGTATGAATATCATAGATGCCTTCTTCTTTAACATATATAATGTATTCCAGCCATTCTTCTGTATCCATCCATCCAACGTCATAGGAGCCTGAGGAATCGGGTGTGGTCCGGATGTCCACCCCCTCTTCGGTGCGATAGGCTCCACCATGATTTACGGAATCTGTATCATGGTAAGCAATGCCTTCACCCCCCTTGTCGAAATGCTCCACCTCCAGACGGCCGGGCAGGACGGCGGCATGCTCAGGGAAATACGATTGGGAGCCTGGGATGTTAATGGGACCGGTCTGATAGCGGTAATTGAATCGATGGTTAGGAGCTGCATCCCCGTCGACGTATAGATCGATGATATCTCCGGTATGCAGGGAATTATCCACCCATTTGAAATCCAGGGCAAAAGACTCCGCTGTATTGATGCCCAGGGCAGCTGCCGGTATCTTGACATGTATTTTACGGCCGGAGATACGCATTTCTGCCGGCAGGGGCCGATCCCATTCAAACCCGTTGCCTTCATGACTTTGCAGGGTAGTTGTATCCGCTGAATGGACCGTGTCATTGATGATGAAATCGTAACCGTTCCAGCCTGTTGTATAGTCCAGGTCTGCATTGATCAGCAGCAGCATCCAGCTTGAATCTCCACGAGAGGTTATGGTGTCAGCAGTGGTGGCAAGGAAGTAGAGATATTCTTCATCAAAGGATACTTTCAGGCTGTCCAGGTCATTCCTTCCGCTTGTATTTGTATAGGTAAGGTCAGACCCATAGCTGACATGATCCCTGTGGATCACATCCCCCAGGTCATCCAGGAACAAAGGACCCACCGTATCCCACTGGGAGAAGCTCGAATCCATTTTTATGGTCCTGGTATTTGAGGCCATTTCGATGGACCGGCTTCCTTTGTATTGTCTGATATTGCTGACCATCTGCAGGTACATATTATCTCTGTATTCCGTTCTCAGTGGTTCGACATCCCGGCTGTATTCTGCAGAATATACATCTACAAAAATTGATTCGCCTTTTTTAAGGGGCTTCCGGACCATATGGGTAACGGGATGATGCCAGTTTTCATCCTGGTAAATGAATCTTTGTGCCATCCATTCATTCCATTGGGTGATCATCAGCAGGGGAGGATCAACTTCCAGGGCACGTTCCCATTGCAGGCTAAAATATTTCCCGTCGGTTCCGTAGATTGGCTTCTGGGTCCGGTCAGCTCCGGTACTTTTACCAATCGCAAATTCCCCGACAGGATGTTGGGCTGCGGCAACAATGATCTGTTCGGCTTCCCCGTTTTTTAATCCGGGTTTCTGAGGGTAATTATCAAGCCAGGGCCATCTTTCCTCACCATTGGTCTCGGTAAACCAGGGTTGGGAAGTCCATGCCCAGCTCAGCCGGTAAGTATAGCCGTTTTGAATGTCGGCATTATCCCCTGTGTAGCGTCCGATGATCAGGGGTTTTCCTTCCCAATGAAAGAACAGGTCCTGGTATTGAGTTTGGCTGAAGATTTGCTCATGAAGGCCTTCAATGGCCCCGTCCATATCCCCGTTATACAGGATGAATGTGACCTGCGGCACCTTGTATCCTTCGTCCTTCATTGTCTTCATCACCTGTAGCAGCTTTAGTGCATAATCCTTGTAAATAAAGGCATTGGTGTTATCTAGGAAGATAAAGTCCACACCTGCATCAGAGATCATCTGCATATGCTTCCGGATGACAAACTCATCCTTCATGGAATAATATCCAAAGAGGGATTCCCCCCAGTGATGGAAGCCGGGTGCGGCTCCCCATACCTCTTCCCCGCGAAGGATTTTAGTAATGTCGTGAATATTTGTTGAAGCATTTTCAAGATGCCAGAGATAATAGAACAATCCCACAGTTTTCCCTGCTTCTGGTCCACCAGTAAGGCTGCTGTCTGCCACCGGGCGCTGCAGTTCGTCAACAGCAACCCAGGTGTCGCTTCGCGTGTCCCGGTGCTGGGACATTAAGCTTCCTGGCAACAAGATGCATAGTATCAAGAATGTTGTAAGTATTTCTTTCATTGTAAAAGATTTGTGTCCAGGGATTCAAATTTTTCCAGCAATCGACTCAGACGTGATACAATGGCCTTAACTCCCCCCTGTACATCCGATTCAATATTCAGGGGCATCAGCGGGTCATGGAGAGATAGCCGCAGCAGGAACCATCCATTTTGAGCAGGGTCTTTACAGCGGACCCTGATCCCTTCATAATTGGGTTTTTCCAGGGCCCAGCCCTCTTCTTTTTCTACCAGTTCGCTCAGATCTGATAGTACTTTATTGCCGTATGCTGTAGAATCTTCGGAGGCAAGGGATAAACGGAATTCCTGGCTTTCTGAGGGTGCTGGTAAATTTTCTATGAGGCTTGTTAATGACCTGTTCTCATTATTCAGGAGCGCCATTTTAATAAGCAGTTTGGCAACCAGGTATGCCCCGTCATCCATGAAATGATTCTCCTTCAGGGCTGCATGACCGGAAGTCTCTATGGCCAGCCAGGATTCATTTCCTTCTTCATTCAGGCGTATGGATTCATTGATGACATTTTTATAACCCCTTTTAAACCGGTGATGGACACCTCCCAATGCCTGTTCGATGAACCGTTTCAATCCGGCTGAGGTGATGGAGTCTGTTACGATCACCGATCCCGGATGTTCCTCGAGGATGACAGCAGAGATCAGTGCGATCAACTCATTCCTGTTGACAGGTTCGCCGCTTGCATCGACAATGGCTGCCCGGTCGACATCCGTATCAAAGATGATCCCCAGGTCAGCCTTTTCACGTATGACAGAAGCGCAGATGGAGTCCATGGCCTCCTGGTCTTCAGGATTGGGAACATGGTTTGGGAAGTGGCCGTCCGGATCCAGGAACTGGCTCCCGCTGATATCTGCTCCCAGGGGTGCCAGGACTTTATCGGCAAAAAAACCTCCGGCCCCGTTTCCTGCATCAACGATGATTTTTAGTCCCTCAAGTGGCTTCTCATACCGCTCCGGGTTGTTCACCCCCTTCCGGATGGTTTCAACCAGGAAGGCGGAATAGTCAGATATAAAGTCAATTTCATCCACTTCACCTTTCCTGCCGGATCCTGGGAATATACCGGTGGCCGCAATATCAAGCAGGTCAGTTATATCTTGCTTGTCAAATCCTCCTCTGTCTGTAAAGAACTTCATCCCGTTACGGTTGAAGGGGAGATGACTTGCGGTCAGCATTACTGCCCCGTCTACATTCATTTTTTCATTAATGGTAGCCATGAACATGGCAGGAGTGGAGGCCAGTCCACAATCCATTACATTGACTCCCATTTCAGTAAGTCCCTTAATATAAGCCTGTTTCAGGATGGGCCCCGAGATGCGTGAATCTGTCCCAATGGCCACCTTCCGTTCTTTAATTCCCTTATTTTCAAGCCAGATGGCAAATGACTTACCCAGTGTTTCTGCCACTTCGGGTGTCAGGTTGACATTTTCTCCGGTTATTCCTTCCAGGGCAACACCCCTGATGTCGGAACCATTTTGTAGTTTTTTCCAGTCTTCCAGCTTCATTGATCCTGTATTTTATCTTGATAATCTATTATTGCGAAATGCAAAACTAGTCATATGTTTCTTCAAATTCAGGAATTGTTTTCCTTTTTATGGAATCTGTGTTTACCGCACGGATAACAATGTGGTTGACCACCAGGTTCTGAATATGGAGTTCGAGGATCAGGACATCCAGCCACGTTTTCTTTCCAGCTTGCCGTTTAATATTTCATTTGCGATATTAACATCTTCGACAATCTGGAAGTCATACATCCCGGCACAGATAAAGTCAGCACCATTCTCAAAGGCATAATGGAAAGCATTCCGGGGATGTATGGCCCCGGCAGCCATTGTTTTGAAGGCCATCCATGGCTGTTTCAGCTGCTCCATGAAAGCAATTGTTTCATCAGGTTTAAAGCAGTACATATTGTCGTGCCATTGTGAATGACCGGCTGACCAATACTCGTGGTGGTGAAGTGTTTTCATCCAGAGGTCAGGCTCAAACCCTGCCTCTACACAGGCTTTTACAGTCTCAATACGATGGGCTCCGATACCGGTGATGACTCCATTCCTCCGGATGAGATCAAGTGCCTTGGCAATGGCATCAGTTTCTCCTTTCTGCATGTAATAATCGGCTGTTTCTCCCTGGATATAGCAGGCTACAGCCCCGTTGTCAATGGCCATTGTTATCCTGTCCAGTAACTCCTGAAAGGGAATTGGGGTGGGCACACCCTTGGGATATTTTAGCCCGGAACAATCAGAAATAAACTGGATCCTGCCTATTCCACGGTCCCAGTATTCATTTATTACCTTTACAAGAAGATGGTTGATAAGCAGGGTGTTTATACCAGCTTTCTCCGCCATTAACATAGTTGCAAAGATCTTATCCTTTGTATGATATGCTTTCACAAGACTGGATACATAAATAAGGTCCCGTGAATGTGCATTTCCATTCAACAGGTTACCACCGAGAATGATCCTGCTGAAAGTCTTATCTTTTATCATGCCAGTTGGTGACGGGGACTTTAATTCCTGAAGACCCTGAAAGTCAAAGGGTTGGACCGTAGCCCCGGAAGAAGCATCTATGAGGTATTTTTCCTCAAAGCTCTTCTTCCGAAGAAGGGAAAAGGCAAAAACACCTAAAAAAGGAAGGCCGGCAAGAGCTTTTATCACTTCACGGCGTTTCATGACTGTTCCATCAGCATGATTTCCGTTTACATCATGCATAGTGGCTCTTTCTTTTTTAAATATTATATAAAACCTGTCCAGGCCGATAATATGCCCTGTTGGAAACATTGCAAGCAGACTCAGGGCCAGCAGCTCTATAAGGTTTTTATTCACGATCAGATACTTCCCTTCGACCGGGACCCCGTAGTCCAGTCCAACAAAAGGAGGGTAAGCTATATAGAATAGCAACAGAATGAAGATCCCTGACCAGGTTGCGATCCGTGTAAAAACGCCGAGTATCAAACCAAGCCCGATCAGGATGAATCCCCAGACCATCAGAAAATCGACCAGGTTCAATACACCCGGAGAGGATGCAATCCATTGAAAGAATCCGGAAAAAATCCATCTTGAATTCTCAAGATAGGCAGCCGAAGTCCACTCCGGCATAGAAAGCTTCAGTATTCCTTCATATAGAAAATGCCAGCCGATGGCTACTCGTACAAGAACCAAAAAAGTCAGCGGTGCTCTTTTGTACTTCCCAGTAATCATTTTTTGATCAATCATCGTACTAAATAGGTATAATAACTTCCAGACAGGGCAACTTGCATGTTACATTCCGCGGCCATCTCGAAAGTCATGGCATAACAATCTGTTTTACTCGGGTCCTTAAGAATTTCCAAAAGGTAGTATATTTTTTCTCCCCAGCCACCTGCTATCAGGATGGTATTGATTCCTTCGTTTTTCATATTGTCAGGAATGCACCTGAGTTTTTTTTCAGTCATTTCACCATCAAGGGGATATTCATGCGTTGGAGGTCCGAATAACAGCTGAGCTACTTCGATCTGATGTGTTGTGTCTGATATCAGCTCATTAGCTGCAGGATAAGCAGCACACAGGGGAATTAAAAATCCAAACAACAAAAGAACTGTATTTTTCATTTCAGGGTAGTTTTTCTTGTACAACAAAATGATATTCACCGGATACTACCCGGAAGATCGCATGTCCTTTTTCCTCCCGAAGGAAAGTAACACCTGCGGCATCAGCTGCATACATACCTCCTTCAGAGACCCTGGATGCATCAGAAGTTGGTACATAAACAGTTGCTGATGAATTGGCAGGAACGATGATTTCCATTTCCAATAGTCCATCTTTGCTTTTCCAGTTGCAGGCAATGCGTCCGAAAGGGGAATCATGATAGCCTTTTACCCATTTTAGATCACCTGCAAGGGCCGGTTTGATGATGGTTTTTTGGTATCCCGGAGAATCCGGATCAGGCCGTATGCCCACCAGTCCCCGTTGAAACCACCCGCCAATTCCATTCAGGCATCCGTGCATGATAGAGTTGCATTCATGCCAGTATTCGGGCCATGTCACGTATCCCTTTTCGATAAAGAACCCGTAACTGGGGAAGGTAGTCTGTGAAGCAAGGGTATGGATGAGATCAGATCTGTCTTGCTGCGTAAGATACTTGACAAGGTAGTAAGTCCCATGAATCCCGGTATCGAAATGGCCATTGCGATGGACAAGGATTTCCTTTTCAAGATTTGCCTGCACTGCCTGCACGTGACCCGGTGGGACCACACCGGCTATCAGTGGCATTACGCAATGGGTCTGACGGGTATCGATATAGGTATGCGTTTCAGGATCAAAGAACTTTTCATTGATCGCCCGCGTAATTACCCTGGCATGCTCCTGATAGGTACGCGCCTTGTCCGGTTGATCAAGGATTTCTGCCATTTTTGTTGCCAGTCCGAGTACATAAACATAATAGCAATTATTGAACAAAGCTGCTTCAGGAGTATTGCTTTCTTCGTTGCCGTGCGGAGTTGCCCAGTCGCCAAGAAACAACCAGCGTGGTGAATCGACGTATTCCCAGTGGCCCGGTGAAGGTGCACCGAGCAAGTCGTCTGCCCCCACATGCTGGGCCATGTAATCCAGCCATCGTGTAGCTGATGGGAAGGTATATTCCAGTATACCTGGGTCTCCATAGCTTAAATAAACTTCCCAGGGCATGGTCAATATGAAACCACTCCAGGCCGGTCCACCTCCACCACCCAGGGTAGGGGCCGTATGATTGATACGACCGTTTTTATCCTGAATATCAACCCAATCCTGTGCCCATTTGGTAAAGAAGGGATGGGATGCATAAGCATCCAGGGCAATTTCAAGACTGCCATGTCCATCACCACCATACCCGAGCCTTTCGCGGTGCGGGCAATCCACTGACATACCTCCTGTGCTGAGGTTCTCATAGTTATAACAGGTAATGTCATAGATCTGGTTGAGAAGTGGATTGGAACAATCGAAACCACCCATAACATCACGGTCATTGGTTACCTGGTAACCAACAACATCCATGATATCAGGTTCATAATCGAGCCCTTCAATTGTGATATATCCAATTTCGTGATAACTAAAGCGGTTTCTGAATGTTCCCTGGCCATCTGAGCCTATCACATATACATTTCGCTGATTAAATTCGACTTCCTTATCCGGATGTGCAGATGCTTTGATGATTACCTGGTTTCCTGGCCTACCTTTAATATTTACCTCAATCCACCCGGTATAGAGTTTATCCATTACAACATGGCACTTTCCAGGAGAAATAAGTTTTATGGCATCTGCGGGTATTCGTTTCACCATCCGGTTCGGTTCAATATGATCTGACGAGAGGATCAGTCCCGGGTCATGTGTAGCCACGAACTCCCATCGGTTATCATCGAATTCCGGTTGGTTCCAGCCAATTGGTGTAAGGATCGCATTGACACTATCCCCTCCAAAATCACTGTTTTGCCATCTTCCTAAATGCCAGGTATCACTGGGTGAATAGCGCCATGTTGTGTCGGTAAGGACCAACTGATCCCTGTCCAGATGAATCTGGGCAATGCAAAGGGGTTTTTTATCCAGTCCAAAATCAGCCGGGGGATTGAATTCACGAAATTCTGCCCATCCGGATGCAAGCCAGATGACTACTGCGTTCTTTCCCATTTTCAGGTAGGGGGCGATATCATATGTATGGTATAGGGCACGTTTCCTGAGGTCAGATACAGAGGGTGTCAAGATAGCATCACTCACTTTCAACCCATTGATGTAGAGTTCATGGTATCCGACAGATCCCACAAAAGCAGTGGCCCTGGTTGGAAGGGATTCCACATCGAAGGTCTTGCGAAACCAGGGACATACATCAGGATCGAGAGCAGGGGCGTATATCCATTCTGCTTTCCACTCCTCCTGTTCAAGGATTCCGGTTTCAAAAAATGAAGCCTCGCTAAAAGGGCTATAAGCTCCATGCTGATCCTTTACACGGACTTTCCAATAATACCTTGTGGCTGATTCTAAAGCTTTTCCATCAAATTTAATTTGAATGGAATAGGTGGAATTAACCACTCCCGGGGACCAGATGTCGGCGTCCTCAATATTCAGGTTTTCCATGGAAGAAGCTACCAAAAGCTGGTAAGTTTCCTGTTTGACATTTCGCTGATCCGAATATATCTCCCAACTGAATCCGGGGCTTCTGTTTTCTATGCCGACCGGATTTGCCTGAAAGTCACATTTCAGGGATTTCACCTCCAGTTCATACCCAAATACTGTACCTGCATTAAACAGTAGGAAGGGTAAAATGGTCCAGATAAAATGATGCTTCATGGCTATTTTATGTAATGATTAACTATTGATTGGTTTTTATGGTAACCGGCCCCAATAACCCGGACGGCAGCAATGGAGAATCCTTGGTGAAACAATTTAAAGTGGTAAAGGTATAGCGACCGCTGGTTCGTGGTTGATCGCTTGTGAGCCATTTCGGCAAGCGTCCGTCTTTTACCCCGTCATCGGGAAGAAATTCATCCCCGATAAGGCGGTTGGGCCAACGGTTAGCAACCCTGATCTCCAGTTGGTTTTCCCCAGCCTGAAGGGCATCTGTGATATCCAGCTGCCAGGGAGCGGTCCACACCACCCCAAGGTCCTTTCCATTCAACACTACTCCGGCCAGGTCCATGACCTTTCCCAGGTCAAGGTAGATCCGGGTTTGCTTCTCCGGGTCTGGCCGATTTTCCAATTCAAAGCTATTGGTATAGGAAGCAATCCCGGAATAATACCTGATCCCTCCCTCCGGCCTGTTGGTCCAGTCCACCAGCTTCTCAAACTCCACATCCCCGGGTCCACCCCATGCAGGATCGAAGTATACGTTCCATGCTCCTTCCACTTCCTTAAGGGGGGTCAGTCGGGTGAAGTTTTCCCCGCTTGGTTTACCGTTACCTGTACTTTTGCCCCTGGCCGGGAAAACCAGGAAGTAGCTCTGGAAAGCATCAAATTGCATGGGGATGGAGACGATGCCGGCTGCTTGCTCAAAAACGGGCAGGGCGCGGATCTCACCAGTGACCGGATCCCATAATTCAGGCTTCCCTCTTCCCGTGCGAAACCTGCAAGTGGCCTCGGTGGACTGATCCGTGGGATTGGCCACAAAAAAGATATCCCTCTCCTCATCCTGAAGGTGGGAATAGCGCAATGCCGCATCTGCACTGAAATCCTCTGCCAGCTTCATTTCCCGTAAAAGGGTGGCTGTTATTTCATAATCAGGATAGGGACAGCCGGGACGGGTCCCGTCATGCCCGAACAGGCCTTCGGCGTAATCACTATTCTCTTCATCGAGGATCATGTCCTCGGAAGGATCCCGTGCATAATTAGCCGCATCGGTTTCAGCCAGCTCACCACCCCAGTAGATGGTACCCAACCCATATTTTCGTATGCTTACATCTGAGGGAACAGCCGTATTGCCCCAAAGTTGTTTTACCAGGCTTTCTACTTGCTGGTCACATGCCGGATAGCCGCTGAGGCTGGGGGATTTCTTCGGGGGTGAACCCACGATCATAGCCCCTTCTTTCACCAGTGATTCTATCTTCTGCAGCAGTTCAGGTGTCATGGCCTCGACCTCCGGCAGTACCAGAAGGTGATAGGAGGCCCCGCTGGGGAAGACGATCTTGCCGTTCCTGACTTCTGCCATTTCGATCAAAGCATTCGGGGGACAGCCATCAAAATTATACCCTTTGCGATCCGGTGCCCATTTATCACCTGTAAAAGCGCTGGGAGGAGGAACAAATACATTCGGAGCCCCCTCCGGGAGGAGATAGCAGATGTCGGCCACGTAGGTTCCTTGCCGCAACATGAACTGGCAGCGGGAGAGGTAGCGGTGGTAATCATTTACCAGTGGCCAGAAGGTCAGGGTGCGGTCCCAATGGGTCCCATGCGGACCGAAGGCCATACCCGGGTATTGGTCCTGCCAGGGCTGGTGGGTAAACCGGACGAAGACAAAACGGTTGATCCCGGTGGTAAAGGCCCAGTCCCCCTGGTTCTTCAACAGGTAAGGCATTCCAGCCCAGCATGTTTTATAGGAGGTAAAGGCCTCTGCTGCGACGATGGGTTTCCCAAAAATATGCCCGACCGATGCGGCCTGGTGACAGCTGAAAGCGGAATTGAAATGGTTGGCCCAGAATTCTGACATGGGTACATCTCCCACACTGGCCAGGATCATGTCTGTGGTCGGATTCATGTCATGGGGCTCAATGTGCAGTTCCAATCCATGCTGGTGGGCTTTCTTTGTCAGGTGCCCTGCATAGTATTCTATGATCAGGTCCTGGGAAGTTTGCCGCAGGTCCCATAAAAATCGCTCTGACATCTCGGGATTCCTGACCACCCGGCCTGACATGACCGGCAGGTAGGTCCAGGGATCATAACCGCGGCGCTGGTGGAATTCTTCACGGAAATCCTTACTCCAGTTCTGGGAGCTCATTTCCCAGCTTTCAAACTGCAAAGTGTTCCAGCCGGTTTTGGGGAAAGTTTTACGGTCCCTGATCCCGGTAATATCCATCAATTTACCTACGTACTTCTCGAAATGGTAGTTCAGGGCTGCCGTATCGAATTTATTGCTTTCCAGTCCAACTCCAGCCAAAGGCGCAGGCCTTGTGATTGATCCGGTGGATCGGCTGCACATCCTCAGGATGGTCCAGTCCCCTTCCGGCACATCCCATACCAGCCGACCTTCTTGATCCAGCTTTCCGCTAAGATCAATAATTTCAGCCGGGTCAATGGTTTTTCCTTTTTCTGCTGCTGGGTAATCTGCACGGGAGGGGAGGTATGGTTTTACCCCCACCATGGAGGTGTAAGGATCCCTGTTGTAGAGTGCCTTTTCCGAGATATCTTCGATGGATGGATCACATTTGGGAAAGGCAAAGAGGGCGACATCGTCCAGCCAGGCATTGATCTTTTCGAGTGTTTCAGGGGTTTGGCTGGTATGGAACCTGGAGATCTGCAGTCCGGGTACAGGCAGTATCTGGTTGAAGGTAGCTGGTCCACTGACCTCTACCGCACTCGAAAGAAGATGCTGCATGGACTGTTCTGCGCTCATCCAGGGACCACCCGTTCCGGTCCAACCCGGACCGGTCAGCAATGAGAACTCCAGTCCCAGGCGTTCACATTCCTTTATCGCATGCCTGAGGTGTTCCTGCCATTCCGGGCTCATAAATGGGACATCACCCCTGGGCATGCCCAGGTCAACCTCCATGAACAGCACACCCCCCAGTCCCGCATCACGTATGGCCTCCAGGTCGGCGGTAATGCCTTCCATATTGAAATTCCCATCCATGTTGATCCAGTAAACCCAGGGGCGGGTCTCATCAGGTGGATAGAGAAAACCCTCCCGGAGGCTGTCTGTGGATATGCCGGGAGTCAAAACCGTTTGTTCACGGTCACCTTGCATACAGGAATACAGCGAAGTAAGCACCAGCAAGATGACAAGGTAGGTGGGTCTTAGATGTGTTTTCATGATGATTCGGGTTTAATATTTGAGAGACTATGGCTTGATGGTGGATGGGTTGGCCGGAGTGTAGCCGCTTTTTTCAAGGATCTTTCTCATTTCAGTCCTGAGTTGCCTGGCTATCTCGCCGTAATTCGGGTCACCTGCCAGGTTTGTCCATTCGTTCGGGTCTTCCTGGTGATCATACAATTCTTCCTCCCCGTTTGCGCAAAAGGTATAGCGGTAGCGATCCGAACAGACGGAGAAATGTGGATCCTTGTCAGCATCCCTGATGGCAGTGAGGCAAACCGGCGGGCCTTCCCAGGAGTTGCTGGAGGGATCTTCGAGGAATGGCCTTAAAGAAAATCCGCCCAATGCTGGTCCGCCGCCAGGAAGATGGGGCTCGGCAGGCAATCCGCATAGGTCTGCCAGGGTTGGATACAGATCCACCAGGGAAACCGGGTGCTGACTGGTTTTGCCACCCATTTTTGAGCCTGGGACCTTTATCATCAGAGGCACCCGGGTTGATTCGTTCCATAAATGCCATTTCTGGATACAGTCCTTTTCCCCGATATGATAACCATGGTCCGCGGTGAATACGATGATGGTGTTGTCACGATAGGGACTGTTCTCCAGGGCATCCAGGACGCGGCCCACCTGTTCATCGACGAAAGCCGCACAGGCCAGATATGCCTGCACCCATTCCTTCCAGGCCTGTTCTCCGCCTGCTCCTAACAGTGCATCGAACTTGATAAAACCCCATTCCCAGCGGTTCTGAAGGACCGATGCACAATCTTCACGGTCATTTTCCAGGTAGGGGGGGAGGGTGATCCCATCAAGGGGGAACATGTCGAAATATTCCTGGGGAGCATAGAGGGGAGTATGGGGCCGCACCAGACCCACTGCAAGGAAGAAGGGTTTTTCATGGTCCTGTGAGAGTACATCAATGGCATAAGCAGCGGTAATCTCATCGGGCATGGGATCGCGGTCCTCCTCGCTCTTGTAACGGAAAGGTTCACTGTTTTTGTAATACCAGCCCTCATAACTGGAGTATTCCGCATCGGGGAAAACAGCATATTCAGGTACATTGGAGAGGGGTCCATAATTCAGGTCCCGGTGCATGTCCAGGATGGGAAGCAGGTCTTTCCATTGCTCATACTGGGCCGGATGCGGAGTGAATTCGGCCGGTCCGGTTCCTTTCCAGGGATGTGGACCGTAATCCACACCATAGCCGTATTCGGTGTAAAAATCCCCGCCCTCTCCTTCGTGAAGCAGTTTGCCTGTTCCATAAACCAGGTAGCCGTTATCTCGAAAATGCTTTGGGAGGGGAACACAGTTTTCCAAAGCCGGAGATTTAGCCCAGGCATCGAAATGGTAATCGTTGATGGTCTGAGGGTAGAGTCCCGAGTACAAGCATTTCCTGGATGGACCGCAGACAGGGACCGTTACATGGGCGTTGGTAAAGCTGACGCCATTACCAGCGAGCTTATCGATGTTTGGGACCAGGGCTTCAGGGTGGCCGGGCGGATGAAGGGCCCAGTCATTAAGATCATCGCAGATAATAAACAGCACATTGGGTCTTGCTGCAGGCTTGGTACGGCTGCAGGAATTCAATGACAGGGTCGCCAGCAAGAGCGATCCTGGGATGATGAGGCTGGTGCTAATTTTCATGGTACTGTTTTCATTAATAGGGAAGACTTATGGTCTTTTTATTTTTGACCACCATCTTTCGTGTCTTTCCTGCTTTTTCGGGATCCTCAAGAAACAGCTCAATCTTTACTGGAGTTTCAATGGTGTATTCGATTTGGTCGCCGGATTTTTTCCAGTTGACCAGTATGGCCTTCCCATCGGGCAGGGGGACCTTCCCGGATGCTTCTTTAAGATACCCTGTGATCAGTTTCAGGTCAAATGAATTTTCAGCCCTGTCAAAGGCGGGATGCAATCCAAGGCAATACCTGGAAAGTTGCCAGGTAGGGGAACCGGCCCATTGGTGACAATGCGACCAGCGCGTGTCGAATACTTCCAGGCAGGTGGTGGCACCCTGTTCAAGCATCCACCCCCAGCAGGTTTTATACTGGTCAAGCACAAAATCCATTTCTCCTCTTTCAATAAGCAGGGGAAGGGCATAATGGGCAAAGTATGGAGTGATCAGCCGGGGATTATTGGCGCCTGGATCTGAGAGGCGGGGAGCCTTCGCGTTGTTCGGGAAACAATTCAGCATATGTTCTTTGATATAAGCTATTGCTCCGTCTTCCTGTCCAGCTGGAATAAACCCATTGCGCAATCCCAGGGCAGTCCGGTGGTACCCGATCTTTATCCAGTCAACGTCCCCTCCCTGGAGGAAAGGTTCATACCAGTCTTCTATGATTTTTTTCATCTGGCCAGCGAGGCCTTCGTAATACAGTACCCTGGATTCCAGGTCCAGGGCCTGTGACCATTTGATCATGGCCCTCAGCGCATCGTAATAAATGAGGTTAAGACCCATGTCAATGGCCCCCTCGTTTGGGACATAGCCCCAGTCTACGAATGCCCAGCCTGCATCAGCACTTATGCCCTCTGCTGTTTTGTATTTTTCGAATGCGGCAATATTCTTTTCCGCGTAGGGATATAATTTACGGATCAGGGATTTGTCCCCCGTCATCTGCCAATAATACAGGTTGGCATTGGTCCACAAAGCCGCAAAGGTCGACAGATATCCCAGTCCCCCGGGAGCCAGTCCCGCGACCATCCCATCTTCCCGGGCAGAGTATGCAAAATGGGTCAGTCCGCTTTTGATGATCCCCAGGTCGGAAAAGGCGGCAGCCCCTATCTGGAGTCCCACGATCCCCACATCCCCCATCCATTCCCCGCGCTCCCGGGTAGGGTTATCAACCAGGGCATCTTCTGCACAGGACATATAAGTCTCTGCACCCAGTTGCCATATCCGGTTGAGCAGGGGATCCGGACTGGCAAAGGCTCCATCGGGTCGGGCATGGTATCCCCGCTCGAGGAAGTGTTCTTCTATGATCCCTATCTTGTCGGGTGGGGCGATTATGTGCATCTCCACAAACCTTCCGCCCTTGGGAGTAAGGGGATGGAATTCCTGTTTTCCTCCCCTGGCTTTAAAATGTACCATATTATAGGAATCGCTGCCGGAGAGATTTATCCAGGGCATAACCCGGCCATGCCGGAGGGATTCACTGAAGGCAAATTCTACCACGGCCCCTTCGGGAAGGTCCAGGATGAAACGGGGGGAAGAGAGCCGTATCTTGCCCAGGTCATAACGTTTCCATGTACCCTGGGGAGGAACATTTTCACAGTCCAGGTCCCGCAAGAAAAAACGGGCCGATGGGTTATCCGTTTCATAACCGTAGAAGCTTGCCAATGGACCGCTGTCAATTTTCTCGAAGGGAATTTTCATGTTACTGACTTCGGAAATAAGGGAGGGTTGAAAATCTCCCAAATCGCGCGAGACATTTTTTGGACTATTCCAACTTGCATCATCAAATTCCTTTTTCTGCCATCCGGCAGGTTGGAGCCGGGTATCTGACCATTCCAGCCATCCGAACTGGGCGCTTACCCGGTGGATCTGCCTGGCATATCCGGGCAGTTCGAGGGACTTCCAATCCATCGGTATCACCACCCCTTCATTCAACATCCGGCAATACAGGAAAGGATCTATTCCCTTGAGGATGCGGGTATCCAGGCCTTCACTGTGCACCTGCACGGCGATGAGGTGTTTGCCTGCCTGCAGGGTCAGTTTTCTTACCTGGTAGAGCGGAAAACCCGGAGCATACCTGTCCGGTCCCTCGGTCAAAACATCCCCATCCATCCAAACCCTGTACCAGGAAGCACCGGATAATTGAATCTCGATCTCAGCATCTGAGGACAGGGAAAAGCTACCCCTGAAGGCTGCGTGGATATCTTGATAATCTTCTTTTTCACCCTGCCCCAACCAGAGAAGATCCTGTGCCGGGCAGTGAATGGTCAGGCTCATAAAAAGCAGGATCCATATGCCCGGGTGAATAATTCTGTGCATTTTCTTCAGATTTTTTGATGTACGATTTTAATCACTTTAATTTTGACAGGCCCTATGAGTCCCGAGGGAATTAGTTCTTCCTTCCCGGTTAGCCTGAGATCAGTTGCCAACCATGTTTTTGCCTGTTCAGGATACCTGGCATCTCCGATCAGTCGGTTCCGCAAGGTACTGGTAATTTCGACCTCAAGCTCATTGTTCCCAGGCCGCAGTGCACCGGTGATATCGATTTCCATGGGATGGTGCCAGAACTTGCCCAGTTCAACGCCGTTGACTCTCACCGTGGCGATGTTACCTACCGCCCCAAGGTCAAGGATCAGCCGGTAATCTTGGGAGAACAGGGACCCGGGCAGCTCGATCTGGTTCTGGTAGGTGGCCTTGCCGGAATAGTATTTGATCCCCTGATCACTGGACTCTGCCCAGTTGATCAGTTGATTGAGACGGGTGGACTCCGGTGCGCCCCATCCGGGTGAAAAGCCTACTTCCCATGGATCCGAAACCTTAATTGGTTCGGGGATATCTGTGACTGCGATAAGACTTTCCTTTCCGCTGACAGATGCCAATGAATAGCTGCCATTGTCACTCAGGTATAGTTCAATACCATGGTCGGTAAGCATGATATC
>DAOWJB010000326.1 GCA_030640625.1 Bacteroides sp. | reverse complement strand
GTTTTGAACAGTATGTGGATGCCATCAACAACAACCCGGATGCGGATAAATACACGTACGCCATCGCCACACACCATTTTTCCTCTCACGGAAAGGCGGGCAGCCTGACGCGTGAAAACGAATGGAACAACCTGTGGGATTATATCGATCAGGGAACAAGGGAGAAAGTCTTCTGGCAGACAGAAGAATCAGCCTTCGGTGGATCTGGGACGAATTCCCTTGCCGATGCTATGTACCTTGCCGGAATGTACCGTGATGCCTTTCAGTTCGGTGATATGGCACTGAACAACTGGCTTACATTCTACAGGCCCGGTCCAGCCAATGATGCAGGATTATTGGAGGGAAAGGAGAAGACGTATCTCTACTATATTCATAAACATTTCTACCGGTATGTAAGGCCCGGTGCCCTGAGAATAGGCAGTTCTTCAGATTATGCGGATCTTCTCCCACTTGCCTTTTTGCATCCGGAAGACGGAACTTATACCATCATTTTGATGAACATTTCTGACAAGGCCATCTCCTACGATCTTGCGGGGAGCAATATCCCGGAAGAATTTTCGGTCTATACAACGGCACAGGATATTAAATTTGAAAAGATGAAGCCATTGCAGGATGATCTGTATCTGCTGCCCCCAAACAGTATAACGACCCTGCTTGCAGATCAGAACAGTCCCCTTACCATCGACCAGGTTACCAACCAGATGATTCCGGCCAATTCTCCTGAACAGAACGTTGATCTCACAGGTATTTCGGATGGACAGGGAGGTACAACGGGAATTAATATCAGTGCAGAAAGCACCAATCCCGCACTGATCAGTAATGTTCAGGCCTCCGCGATTGCCACCGAAGGAACATCAGTACTAAGCTATACGCCGGAAGCCGGGAAGATTGGCTCTGCAAAAATAACTGTAACCATCGATAATGGAGTAGATTCCAGGTCAACCAGCTTCTATGTTACGGTAGAAATTCCCGAAGGTATCTATGAATTGAATCAGGAGGGATTGATTTTATACCCAAATCCTGCCGATAAATTATTGCATGTATTAATACCCGGACCTGAATTCAAAAATCTGGTAATTAATGACCTGAGCGGAAGGGTACTGTTGATGAAAACACTCGATCCTGGCAGTCTGTCCGAAACCATAGACGTGGGATCCTATGAAAAGGGTATTTATATAATATCCATCAATAATAACAGGGAATTCATTCGTTCGAAATTTGTGGTTAATTAACGGGCTTGTTAAGCAGCTTTTGAACCAAAGCATTATTGGGATCCAGTGCGTAGGCCACCCTGATCAGAGAATCTGAGATATTCCGCTGGTTCAGCAGGAGGTATTGATAGGCGGCATAAACATATAATTCCGTACTGTCAGGGGTTGATTGGATCTGTTCATCCAGGTTTTCCAGGACCTTAATAATTTCCAGTTTACTGGCTACATCCTGCCTGTCGGGGTGAAACCCAAGGAAATACTCAAAGTATTGTACAGATTCCACGGGTTTGCCAGCTTTGATCAGACTGCTTCCGAGGTTGTATGCAATCTGTGGCATGGGTTCGATTTCAAATCCTCTTTTAAGCGCAGTCGATGCCTGATCAAACCGGCCCAATTCTGAATAGATCCTTCCGGCCATGTTGTGGGGCACCCCTGTATTTTTAATCTCGATCTGTAAAGCGTAAGCTACCGTCAGCGCCTTTTCATACTGACCTGATGACAGGTAATATTGATAAAGCCTGTTCATCGCCTCTCCCCAGCTTATTTGCTCCATGAACAGGTCATAAGCCAGAGAGTCGATATAGCTTTCAGGAGTGAATAATTCTTGTATCTGATTCTTGTCAGGGGACTGATCCTTAAATGGCCAGGAATTCTTCAGGATCCGGATACCGATAAGTCCGTATATTGAATCAACTTCTGTTACCGGTAGTTCTTTTCTTGCTGATTCAGCCGAAATGAGATGATCCCATTCTTTTACTATACCAGATATAAATAAGGCATGATAACATGCATCAGCAATAAGAAAATAACCCTGGATATTGGGATGAACATGTTCCGTGAGTAACTCTTCTCCGACAATTCCGTTTGTGGAATATGCTTCGAATACTTCCTGGACATCAACCAGTATAGCACCCTTTTTATCAGCCACTTCCCTGATTATTGCATTGAATTCCGAAGGAGCCCTGAAACGTAGCTGGTCATAATCTCTGGCAAGGTTAAATTGAGATTTAGCCTGCTCAAATGCACCCTCATGATAGTATTTTCTGCCCTGTGTAAAATAATGATCGGCATTTCCAGTTTCATTTCCTGCCTCAGGGGCTCCTGTTCCGAGAAAAGGTTCAAGATCTTTCAGGTTGCTCACAAGTGTACAGATAAATACAGGAATTTCTTTTTTTCGGTATTTATCTGCCAGTTTTGTAAAATTTATCCTGAACTGGTCTACTCCCTGGTCATATAGTTCCGATCCAAAGGGTATTTCCTTTTCCCTGACCATTCTTTCCATTAGCGTACTGTTCGGACGGGAAATAATTTCGGCTGTTTTTCTGCCTGCAAATGCTGCGTGTGCCTTCTTCATTATATGAACGAGCCGTAACCTGTTCATACTGTGATAAAACCTGACCAGTCCGCTGAACCTGCCAAGGCGCTGTGATGAACCAACACCAAGGACTCCATAGTATTCATTGTGGCCTGCATATATAATGACGGCATCAGGATTGATTTTTGTAATATCATCTGCCAGGTCAAGCAATGTATAAGAACACACAGCAGTAATGCCGGTATTGATTACTTCTATTTCTTTTCCGGGTAGTGATTTTTTAAGTCGCTGCTCCAGCATGGCAGGAAAGGCACCTCCCTTTTTATAAGGAATCCCGGCAACTGTTGATGCACCCTGAACAACCACCCGGAAGGTTTTTTCGGACTTCTCCTTCCTGAATGCCGGGTATTGAACACCGGGAGCCGCATTCGCATCCAGGAAATACCTGCGGGCAATATCATTGTTGATTTGGAGATAGTTTGCATTCTCGGGGTCTTCAATAAACAGTGGGATTTCTTTACCAATACCAGTGATCCTGAGAAGAAGTTCGATGAAAGCCAGGATGATAATTGGCATCAGTACCAGTATTACCCTGAAAACAAGCAATTTCCCACCCTTGATTTCTTTCGCTGGAGCCATATTTTCCGGATCCGGTTTACGCTTTTTGTCCGTCATTTATCACTGTTTACGCCGGTAGCATTATCCTGCCGGGTTAAATATGATCATAAATATAAAAAAAAGAGGAGCCGGAGCCCCTCTTTTTAATCAATCAGAAATATTGGTTATTTCTTAACGAACTTCTTGACAACACTACCGTACTCCTTGCTTTCAAGGCTGATGAAGTAAATACCTGCATCATAATTTGAAATATCAAGATGCATAGTGTTGGCAGTTACATCAACGATTTCCATGATTTTACCGGTAATATTGGCAATCTCAATCCTATCGAATACTGCAGTATTGCTGATATTCAGAACTTCAGAAGCGGGATTCGGATAGATAGCAATGCTTTCAGCATTAATGGTATGAACAGATGTAGGATCGGTTGAAATCGCATACTCCTTGATTGTGCCATCCTCGGCTGTTACTTTCGCAACCATGCCTGTTACAACGTCTGTCCTGTCCGGATTACCCACCTCGGCTCCACCGGAACTTTCGAGCATCACAACGGTGGCCTTTTCATCGATGGTCAGTCCCAGGAGGAACGCAGTAACAGAAAGACTAGGATCAACCATGGTGACTGCATCAGCTCCTACTTCTCCGGAAAGACTAGCATGAATGGTAGCATCATCAGAGGGTATATAGGGTATTACCTTATCTCCAAGTCTGACATCATCGAGCCAGTAAGTTGCAATGTGCGTTCCGGGCCATGTTACTGATTCAACAAGAATTGCCCAGATATTCGCTGCTTGAGCCTGCTTGTGTGCACTTGCACTTGCAATCAGTGGAGCGAAATCAAAGAAATATTCCACGAATTCTCCTTCACCGGTGGCAGCAACAGGAATCTGGTACTTAATAGCAGCTACCCTTGTCCTGTCTTGCTCCTCATCCGGATCCTCAACGTCTGCGAAGAGACTGACCTGGAATGGCAGGGTTGGAATAGCCACTGGTCCGTCGCCTCCATCATAGGTGGCATCTTCAACCTTAACCATCATGCTGGCTATCTGGTTTGCCGGATCTGACACATCCAGCACCCATTCTTCTTTGGTGATTACAAACATTTCACCATTAGCGAATCCTTCCTGGTCCATTTCCACCTTAAGTGTGCCATTATCCCCGCTTACGGTAAATATTCTGCGTCCATCAGACGCATGCGTCCCGCGGTTGGCATCCCAGATGTCCATGTCGATCTCACCTTCGAAGTCTTCTTCGAAACCGGTCCTCTTGGGCAGGGGTGCTTTAAGTGCCTCATCTCCGATGCCGACATCATCAATGGAGATGGTAGCATCATAAGTACCCGGCCAGGTAACGGTCTCAAACAGCATCCATGTTACCGTATCGATCAGTGCAAATGAAGTATCTCCATCACTGTTCCATGCATCACCTTTTGTCATATCAAAATAATACAGATCGAATGTTCCTTCACCGGCAGCAGCGGCAGGTACATTAACGGTGAAATTACCCGCACGGATATCACCACCACCTTCAGGATCCGGTGAGAATACTGATATCTGGACCGGAAGTGAATCAGCTGCGGTAGCGCCAGAGCCATCATCATAGGTAGCATCCTCTATTTTAATTTTCAGGCTTACCAGAGGATTCTCCTGCAGATTCAGCATTCCTATCTGCCAGGTTATCCCATTAAAGAATTCCTTCTGCTGCATATCATATACCAATGTAGTATCAATGCTTATATCGAATACGGGGGTAACACCATCATCGAGTGTATCCTTGTTGGTGAACCATATCGATGAATCAACTGCTGCTGCATCATTAAAGTCCTCAAACAAACCGGCTGGGACCAATTCAAGGGCCAGTCCAACATCATTCCAGAGTCCCTTCTCCGATACGATCTTCAGTATCATTTCATCG
>DAOWJB010000271.1 GCA_030640625.1 Bacteroides sp. | reverse complement strand
ATTTCCTTGGCCTGCTGTATAAACTCTGAGACCACGACAGGGTATTGCTTGGAAACTTTTGCAGCAAGGTTCAGGAAATGTCCCAGTTCTTCCTTGTTGGATACAACGTTCATGGCCGCCCCGGACAACACATAGGAAGGACGTATCAAAACCGGGAATCCAACAAGATTGATGAATTCATTGATATCCTCTATGTTGGTCAACTCTTTCCACCTGGGTTGATCAATGCACAAATTGTCAAGCATCATGGAGAATTTATGCCTGTTTTCTGCATTATCGATGGATACAGGCGATGTGCCAAGGATGCTGACATCCTGGACGTGCAGGCGCATGGCCAGGTTATTGGGAATTTGTCCACCCATGGAAACCACCACCCCTTTGGGCGCTTCCAGATCGACTACATCCAGGACACGTTCGAAGGACAGTTCATCGAAATACAGGCGATCACAAACATCGTAATCGGTACTGACTGTCTCGGGGTTATAATTGATCATGATTGATCTGTATCCCTGATCATTCAAGGTATACAAGGTGTTTACGCTGCACCAGTCAAACTCCACGCTGCTGCCTATTCGATAGGCTCCTGATCCGAGTACAATGACAGATTTTCCGTCATTTGCAAATTCTATGTCATGCTCCACTCCACTGTAAGTTATGTACAGGTAATTGGTCTGTGCAGGGTATTCTGCGGCCAGGGTATCAATCTGCTTAACAACCGGAAGAATGTTCCGTTGCTTACGGTGAGAGCGTACCTTGAGCATGCTATCCTGGATGTCGTCAGTGTCCGGATCCATGACATGCCTTGCGACCTGAAAATCGGAAAAACCAAAGATCTTGGCTTTGCGCAGTTGCTCATCCGGAAGATCGTCGAGGGACTGATACTTCTCCAACAGGTTTTTATGGTCAAATATATTTTTCAGCTTTACCAGGAACCACTTGTCGATTTTTGTAAAATCAAATATCTGGTCTATCGTATATCCCTTCTCAAAAGCATCAGCAATGACGAAGATCCTCATATCGGTAGGCTGGGTGAGTTCGCGTTCAATATCTTCGAATTGCAGATCCCGGTTCCCCGTGAAACCATGCATGCCCTGTCCGATCATCCGGATCCCTTTCTGGATGGCCTCCTCAAACGTACGACCGATGGACATCACTTCTCCTACACTTTTCATTGAACTGTCGATGAGTTTACTCACCCCGATAAACTTGTTCAGGTCCCAGCGCGGGATCTTGCACACGATGTAATCAAGCGCAGGTTCAAAGAATGCTGAGGTGGTTTTGGTAACCGAATTCTTCAATTCATGCAGTCCATAACCGAGTCCCAATTTAGCCGCCACAAAAGCCAGCGGATAACCTGTGGCCTTTGAAGCCAGTGCACTGGAACGTGACAGACGGGCATTTACCTCGATCACCCTGTAATCTTCAGAATTCGGATCAAGTGCGTATTGAATGTTACATTCACCAACAATGCCTATATGCCGGATCACATCAATGGACAGTCGCCTGAGCTTATGATATTCACTATTGGTAAGGGTTTGTGAGGGCGCTACAACAATGCTTTCACCGGTATGTATCCCGAGGGGATCGAAATTCTCCATGTTACACACCGTTATGCAATTGTTATAACAGTCACGGACAACCTCGTATTCGATTTCTTTCCATCCCTTGAGGGATTCCTCGATAAGTATCTGGGGAGAATAAGAAAAGGCTTTTGATACCAGCTTTACCAGTTCAACCTCATTGGCACAAAAACCACTTCCCTGTCCCCCCAGTGTATACGCTGCCCGGATGATGATGGGATAGCCAAGGTTGGCCGCTGCAGTTTTTGCTTCATCGATGGTTTCTACAGCCTGGCTTTGAGGGGTCTTTACATTAATCTCTTTCAGCTTGTTTACAAATTTCTCCCGGTCTTCGGTATCAATGATCGCCTGTATGGGTGTTCCCAGGACTTTCACATTGTGTTTTTCCAGGACCTTTTGCTTGTAAAGCTCAATCCCGCAATTCAGTGCTGTTTGTCCACCGAAAGACAGCAGGATCCCGTCAGGTTTCTCCCGGGCGATCACTTTTTTTACAAAACCCGGGGTAACGGGAAGAAAATAAACCTTGTCGGCAATCTTTTCGGAGGTTTGAACAGTGGCGATATTGGGATTAATCAAGACGGTGCTGATACTTTCTTCCTTGAGCGCTTTCAGTGCCTGGGATCCTGAGTAATCAAATTCGCCGGCTTCGCCAATCTTCAGTGCCCCTGATCCCAGTACAACCACCTTCCGGATCTCATCTTTCATATGCGCACAAAAATATAAATATTTTGCTTAAAGATATGGGAAATTATAAAAAATGTATAAATTTGCAAAATCAATGTATAAATATACAATATGAAATCCAAAACCCAGCGCTTACTGGCCATTCGCCGGATCATTGACAGGGAGGCTGTATCCAATCAGGAAGAATTATTGTCCAGGCTTAAGCAGGAGGGATTTGAGGTAACCCAGGCAACACTGTCAAGGGACCTGAAATTTCTGGAAGCAGGGAAGGTCCCTGACAAGGAGAAGGGATATATATACATGCTTCCGGGTGGGAAACAGGACAAGGAACGGTCTGTATCCATGGGGAATTTCCCCCTGAATGGATTTATTTCCATTGAATTTACCAGGGATATGGCTGTAGTTAAGACCCATCCAGGGTATGCGGGCAGCATTGCCTCTGCCATAGATGAGTTGAATTCGTATGAGATTATGGGGACCATAGCCGGCGATGACACCATCCTTTTGATCCCACGCGATGACGTGGGTAAAGAAGATATAAAAAATACGCTGGCAGTATTATTTCCAGTTGAACAATTATAGAATAGACAGATATGGAAAAGTTTATAATTACCGTAGCAGGCGAGGATCACCTGAACCATGTTCCGGATATTGAAAAAACCATCCTGGAAGCGGCTAATATAAAGGGAACGGGACTGGCAAAACGGTCGCAGGAGTATCTGAAAAAGAAGATCCGGGAGGGAAAAGCAATCATCGCCCTGACAAGCAGTGGAGAGTTTGCGGGATTCTGTTATATCGAATCATGGGGCCATGAAAAGTTTGTGGCCAATTCAGGACTGATCGTGCTGGAAAAATTCAGGGGATACGGACTTGCCATGAAAATCAAGGCCAAGGCATTTCAGTTGTCCAGAAAGATTTTTCCGGGAGCCAAGATGTTCGGACTTACCACGAGCCTGGCTGTTATGAAGATTAATTCGGCCATCGGATATAAACCTGTAACCTTCTCAGAACTTACAGATGATGATGAATTCTGGAAGGGCTGCCACAGCTGTGCTTACTATGACATTTTATTCCGGACCAACCGGACCCACTGTCTGTGTACGGCGATGTTATATGATCCTGAGAAGAAAAAGGCCGGGCCTCTCAAAAACAAACTGTTGAAAAAGAATGGCAAACGTATTGTGAAAATGAAAATGAACCTAAAATCAAAATAGGATGAAAAAGAAAGTAGCATTGGCTTTTAGCGGTGGACTAGACACATCCTTCTGTGTAAAATACCTGAGCCTCGAGAAAGACCTGGAGGTACATTCGGTATTTATCAATACAGGTGGTTTCAATAAGCAGGAAGAAGCGGAAATTGAAAACCGGGCAAAGACCCTGGGCGTGGCGACGCACAAGACCATCGATGTTTCAGAAATATATTATCAGAAGTGCATCCGCTACCTGGTTTATGGCAATATGATGAGGAACCATCATTATCCCATGTCTGTCAGCTCGGAGAGGATTTTCCAGGCCATGGCCGTAGTGGAATACGCACAGGAGCAGGGGATAAAAATCCTTGCTCATGGAAGTACAGGTGCCGGTAATGACCAGGTCAGATTTGATATGATCTTCCAGATCCTTGCTCCCGAGATGGAGGTACTGGCCCCTATCCGTGAACTGAAATTATCCAGGGAAGCAGAAGTCGAATATCTCCAAAAATCAGGTTTCGATGAATCTTTTGAAAAACATGCTTACAGCATTAACCAGGGTCTGTGGGGAACCACGGTAGGAGGAAAGGAAACACTCACTTCGTCGCAGGGTTTGCCGGAAGAGGCCTTCCCTTCCCAGCTGAAAAATGACCAGCCGCAAGACCTGACCATAGAATTCAACAGGGGAGAACTGACGGGAGGTATAGAAACCATCCACCGGATCCAGAGAGATGCTGCAGCACTGGCCATCGGCCGCGGAATCCATATAGGTGAAACCATCATTGGAATCAAGGGACGGGTTGGTTTTGAAGCAGCTGCACCGGCCATTATCATCCGTGCCCACCAGGAACTTGAAAAACATACCTTGGGGAAGTGGCAGGCCTATTGGAAGGACCAGCTTTCAGAATGGTATGGCATGATGTTGCATGAAGGACAATACCTGGATCCGGTGATGCGGAACATTGAAAAATTTCTGGAAGACACGCAGCTGTTTGTCTCTGGAAAAGTGTATCTTACGCTCCGTCCGTATGCCTTTGAAGTGAATGGGATTGAATCGGAACATGACCTGATGAAAGCTTCGGGAGCAACATACGGAGAGATGCATGAAGGATGGACCGGGGAGGATGTCATTGGATTCACACGGATCCTGAGTAATCCGGCCAGACTCTATCATTCTATACATCCTTATAAATCTTAAAAAGGGTAGAAAATGAAGGAAAAAATTGCAATCCTAGGTGGGGGCAATATTGGAAAAGCCATAGCCAAAGGCCTCCTGGCATCAGGTAAATATCCGGCAGAAAACCTGGCAGTTACCGATTTGAACTTACGTTATCTGGACGATCTGAGAGAAGATGGGATCGATGTAACAACGGATAATAATAAAGCAGTAAGGGGATCGGATATTGTCATTCTTTGTGTTCAGCCAACCCAGGTTACAGACCTGATTTCCGAGATCAAAGATACCATTGATCCGGATAAACAGATTATTGCCTATGTTATCGCTGCCTATGAGATAAATGATATTCGGGAATTAATCGGCAATGCGGTCAAAGTGGTCAGGGTTATGCCCAATACGGCCATTGCCATCCGGGAATCCATGACTTGCCTGGCCACTCATGAAGGCAGCGACGGAGCGCTGGAAAAAATCCAGGAAGTATTCGACCAATTGGGGACCACCCTGGTGATCCAGGAGAAATTAATGGGTGCAGCCACCATCCTGGGTGCCTGCGGTATCGCCTATTTTTTGAGATATATCAGGGCTGCCTCCCAGGGAGGCATACAGGTTGGTTTTCATGCCGAAGAAGCCCAGATCATTGCTGCCCAGACAGCACGTGGGGCAGCATCATTGCTGCTCCAGACCGGCAATCATCCGGAAGAAGAGATTGATAAGGTAACCACCCCACGGGGTTGTACTATAGCGGGACTGAATGAAATGGAGCATTATGGCCTCAGCTCTGCTGTGATCAAAGGGATCATTACATCCTACAACGAAATAGAAAAACTGAAATAATGCCGGTATGGATCTGGATGCCTGTCATGAAATGGCTTTGGGCCTGGTCAGGGAATTGATCAGGATTCCTTCATATAGCCGGGAAGAAGCAAAGGCTGCAGATCTTATGGAAGAGCTCCTGACAAGGTATAAGCAACCTGTGCAGCGCAAGCATAATAACGTCTGGACGGAATACCGGATCAGGGATGAAAACCCGAACATATTACTGAATTCACATATCGATACTGTAAAACCGGTAGCCGGATGGAAAAGAGATCCGTTCTCACCTGAGATGGAAGCGGACAGAATATATGGTCTTGGGAGCAACGATGCCGGTGGTCCACTGGTATCATTGCTGGCATGTTTTTTATTTTATGCCGGCAAAAAAGACCTGCCCTATAATCTGATCTTCGCAGCCAGTGCCGAAGAAGAGATTTCCGGGGGAAATGGTGTGGCCAGCATGCTTAATGACCTGGGCATTATTGACCTGGGCATTATTGGAGAGCCTACCCTGAACAAAATGGCTGTGGCAGAGAAAGGTTTAATGGTGATCGATGGAAAGAGTCATGGTTCCAGTGCCCATGCAGCTTCAGGCAAGGGTAAAAATGCCATCTATGAGACCATGAAAGACATTGAATGGATAAGCAGCTATCAGTTTCAAAAGACATCTGAGTGGCTTGGGGATGTCACGATGCAGGTAACCATGATAAATTCAGGGACCCAGCATAACGTAGTTCCCGATATCTGCAGCTGGGTGGCTGATATCCGGACCAATGAGCGTTATCCGAATAAGGAGGTATTCGAGGTCATTAAACAAAACATGAAGGGGGAAGTGTCCGCCAGATCCTTCAGGCTCAATCCGTCCTTTATATCAACTGACCACCCTGTGGTGAAGCGTGGACTTGAACTGGGACTGGAATGCTATGGTTCCTTAACCCTTTCCGACCAGGCGTTGATGTCTTTTCCAACCCTGAAAGTTGGTCCGGGGGACTGGAACAGGTCACATACTGCGGATGAATATATCTTTGTTGATGAGATCAGGCAGGGGATCATCAATTACATACATCTGCTTGACGGATTGATTATCCCACGGAACGGTTCTGAACCTTCCAGTACAGAAAATCATTAAAAGGTCAAAATCCAAAATCACTGAGAAATGAAAAAACTTTGGGAAAAAGGTGTCTCCACTAACAGGGAGATTGAGGATTTTACCATTGGAAGCGACAGGGAACTGGACCTTTCCCTGGCACGTTATGATATTCTGGGAACACTTGCCCATGCTACCATGCTGGAATCCATAGGCATCCTTTCTGATATTGAAAAGGAAGATCTGAAAAAAGAGCTGTTATCCTTATACAAGACTGTGGAAGAGGGGTTATTTACCATTGAGCCAGGGGTGGAAGATGTGCATTCCCAGGTAGAAAAGATCCTTACCGAAAAACTTGGGGATGCCGGTAAAAAAGTACATACCGGCCGGTCAAGGAACGACCAGGTTTCGGTGGACCTGCATTTATACATCCGGGATGAAATACGCAAAACGGTCATGCATGCCGGTGATCTCTTTAATGCCCTGATGATGCTGAGCAAGGAACATCAGGGCGCACTGATGCCGGGCTATACACACTACCAGGTTGCAATGCCGGCCAGTTTCGGATTGTGGTTTGCCTCCTTTGCCGAAGATATTACGGATGATATGATCCTGTTGCAGGGAGCCTTTAAAGTGGCCAATCAAAACCCACTGGGAGCAGCAGCGGGATTTGGCACCTCCATCTCATTAAACAGGAAGTTGACATCAGACCTGCTGGGATTCGAATCCCTCAGGTATAATGTGATGCATGCCATGATGTCCAGGGGAAGGCTGGAAAAGATTACAGCACAATCCCTGTCTTCTCTTGCCGGGACACTGGCCAGGCTTGCCATGGATATTACCATGTACATGGGCCAGAATTATGATTTTATTTCCTTTCCGGAGGAGTATACAACTGGTTCAAGTATTATGCCCCATAAGAAAAACCCGGATGTTTTCGAATTGATCAGGGCGAAATGTAACAGGATCAAATCGCTTGTCACAGAAGTAGACCTTGTAACCACCAACCTGCCCAGTGGATACCACCGGGATTTCCAGGTTTTGAAAGAAAACCTGATGAGGGCTTTTTCGGAATTGCAGACTTGTTTATTTATGGCAGAGAAAGTACTGATGCAGATAAACATCCGGAAAGATATACTGGATGATCCTGTGTACAAGCATATAAGCAGCGTCGACAAGGTTAATCAGCTGGTAATGAGCGGTATACCCTTCCGCGAGGCTTACCAGGAAGTGGCCAGGCAAATTCGCAACAACGATTTTACCCCGGAAGAAAAAATTGAACATACACATGAAGGCAGCCTGGGCAATCTTTGCCTGGAAGAGATCCGGAAAAAAATGGATAAACGCCTTGAAGAATTCCGGTTTGAAGCAATTGACATGGCCTATAAAAAATTATTACAATGACAGAAAGCAGAGCAAGGTTGGTGGATAAAACCAGAATAGTGGTTAAGGTTGGTACTTCCACCCTGTCCTTTCCCAACGGGAAAATGAATTTTACGCGGCTGGAAAAACTCACCATGGTCTTGTCAGACCTGATGAGCTGTGGTAAGGAGGTTATACTGGTATCATCCGGGGCGATCGGTGTTGGTGCAGGAAGGCTTAAGATGGATGCACCTCCGGATGGACTGATTGCCAGGCAAGCGCTGGCGGCCATCGGACAGGCAGAGCTCATGCGCATCTATCAAAAATTTTTCGATGAGTATCACCAGATGGTGGCTCAGGTCTTGCTAACACCCGAGGGACTGGATATTGAAACCAGGAGAATCAATGCGCAGAATACCCTGAACCAGCTTCTGAGCATGAAAATCATACCGGTGGTGAATGAGAATGATACGGTATCCACAGTTGAGATCCAGTTCGGTGAAAATGACAGCCTTTCGGCCAGAGTAGCCAGCCTGATCGATGCTGACCTTTTGATCATCCTGACCGATATCGATGGCTTTTATTCAAGCGATCCTAAATTGGATGGAAATGCCAGGATCCTATCGGAGGTGCATGAAATAACGGAAGAAATTGAACTGGCGGCGCAGGGTTCCGGCACATCTTTCGGGAAGGGTGGAATGGTCACCAAGATCAATGCCGTAAAGATCTGCAGGGAGAAAGGTATTGATACCATCATTCTTAACGGGCAAAATCCGAAAAACATTCTCAAGGTGATGGAGGGTCAGGAAATCGGAACACTTTTTACCACAGCATAAATAATTATCGCAATAAGCATTGAATATGGAAGAACTGATTATCAAAGGGAAGAAGGCAAAGGAAGCATCCTATTTTCTGGCTCAGGCCTCTACAGCTGGCAAGAACCAAATCCTGGATCATGTAGCGGAAACACTCATAAATGAGTCCGGGAATATCCTGAAAGCCAATCAGAATGATATGATAAATGCTGAAAAAGCAGGATTGAAAGGGGCCATAATGGACCGGCTTCTTTTAACTGAGGAGCGAATTGTGTCTATGGCAGAGGGACTGAAGGAAATTGCGGCCCTGGAGGATCCTGTCGGGGAAGTACTTGCCATGCGGAAAAGGCCAAATGGATTGATTATCGGTCAGAAAAGGGTACCCATGGGTGTGATAGGGATTATTTATGAATCGCGTCCGAATGTTACCGCCGATGTATTCGGCCTTTGCCTGAAGACCGGAAATGCTACCATCCTGAGGGGTGGAAAGGAGGCATATGCCTCGAACCTGGCCATTACCAGTATCATACAAAACGTTCTGGCTGAAAACGGGTTCCCGGCTGAATGCCTGCAGCTGGTGGAAAATACGAGCCGCGAGTCTGCGGTTGCCCTCATGCAATTAGACCAGTATCTGGATCTGCTGATCCCAAGAGGTGGAGCAGGGCTCATCAGGACGGTGGTGGAAAACAGCCATGTACCGGTCATTGAGACAGGGGTAGGAAATTGTCATATATATGTGGACGATTCTGCGGACCTTGAGAAAGCATTGGCCATAACAATCAATGCAAAAATCCAGCGACCGGGCGTGTGTAATGCAGCAGAAAGCCTTCTGGTACATCAGAATGTGGCCCGTGAGTTCCTGCCACAGGTGGGGACTGAATTACTGAAACATCAAGTTGAGATCCGGGGGGACAAAGCCGTTTGCCAGTTGATCGATGGGGCAAAACCGGCTACCGAAAAAGATTGGGGGACAGAATTCCTTGACCTGATCATCTCAGCTGCAGTGGTGTCCTCCATGGATGATGCGATCAGCCATATACAGCGATATGGTTCAGGCCACAGCGAAGCCATCATTACAGAGAATTACAGCAGGGCCCAGACTTTCCTGGACAAGGTTGATGCCGCCGCCGTCTATATAAACGCATCCACCCGTTTCACAGATGGTTTTGAATTTGGATTTGGAGCAGAGATCGGGATCAGTACACAAAAGCTTCATGCAAGGGGTCCAATGGGACTAAAAGAACTCACCTCCACAAAATACATCATTTACGGTGATGGACAGATCAGGGAGTGAGAGGATCATCCCCTGGATTTTTCAATAAGATCGATAAACTGGTCAAAAAGGAAATCCGTATCCATCGGTCCACCCGATGCTTCCGGATGAAACTGTGTGGAGAAGAAGGGTTTGGACTGGTGGATCATCCCCTCATTGGTCTGGTCGTTGAGATTGATGAAATAGGGTTTCCAATCGGCACTCAGGGTATTGTTATTGATGGCAAAACCATGGTTTTGAGAAGTGATATATGCATTGTCTGTACCGATTTTCAGCACAGGCTGGTTATGGCTTCTATGCCCGTATTTCAACTTGTAGGTATCTGCCCCCGAAGCCAGTGCCATGAGCTGGTTGCCAAGACAAATTCCCATGATCGGTTTATCCTGTAAGAATGCCGCTGTAAGATTCCTTACGGTATCCTTGCATTGTTTAGGATCTCCCGGACCGTTTGATATAAATAGCCCATCGTACTTCTCACTAAAAAAGTCATAATCCCAGGGAACCCTGATAACGGTTGTATCCCGCTGCAGCAAATAGCGGATAATATTGTATTTGACCCCGCAATCTATTAGCAGGATCCGGTGCTTTCCGTTTCCATAGACTTCCTTACTGGAGGTACTTACCTGGGCCACCAGGTTGTCCTGGTTTGGGTCGTACAGATCCACATCCTCACCATCCTGAATGATCTTGCCGAGCATGGTCCCCTCGTTGCGTAAAAGCTTCGTCAGATGACGTGTGTCGATGCCGTGAATACCGGGGACTTCATGCTGTTGCAGCCATTCCCCCAGGCTTTTTTTTGCATTCCAGTGACTGTACTCCACAGAATAATCTGACACGATCAATCCTGAAATATGCAAACGGTCAGACTCAAAATGCTTGAACAGATTTTCTTCAACCTTTTCATCCGGTACTCCGTAATTCCCGATAAGGGGATAGGTGAGCACCAGGATCTGTCCTTTATAGGACGGGTCTGTGAGGCTTTCAGGATACCCGGTCATGGCTGTATTAAAAACCACTTCCCCGGATATGGACCGGTCAAAACCGAAGGATACACCCATAAATTCAGTCCCATCTTCCAACACCAGTCTCATTGGTTTTCTGTCAGTCATTGGAGGTTTGTTGTTCCTTATCAAGCATTGATTCTATGATCTTTTCAGCCTGTTCAGGGGCAATCCGCTTGGCTATGATCTCTTTGTTTTCATTGAGCACAAACAATTGAGGTGTGGTCGCAATATCATAGATGATCTTGTAGTTAAAATCATATGGATTCCAGCAATTGATCCAATCGTAGAAGCCATTGTCGTTGATATAATCAATCCATTTTACCTTCCCCTCTTCGCCTGACAGGGTATTCACGGCAATTACTTCTACACCCCTTGTTTTCATCCGGTTATAAACATCGTATAATTCGGGTGTTGCTTTTTTGCAATGGCCACAGTCGACTTCCCAAAAATACAGGATGGTAAATCTGGCATCAATATCGTGGAGCTGAAAGAATTTTCCGACATATGGATTCTTTTTAAGGTCTTCATTTTCGAGGGATTGGATAAAATGATCACTTTGCACTTCAACCAGCTGGATGTCTGTAGCCTGTACACCTATCAGGGTGGGTTTGGTTTTTTCCACCCGTTCCTTCAGCTTGCTGATGAATTCCGGATCACTCCATTCAGCCTCAGGGATATAGTATTTGTCAGCGATATGGATATAAACGGCATCCATCCCCATGATCTGGCTCTTTGCAAAATGGTTGAACAGTGTGATAAGCATATATCGGAAAAGCTGTGGGTCTGATCTCGATCCAACGATCAGCATGTCTACGTCTTTGATGAGTGAATCCGGTGCCTGGAAGGCAACTTTTTCGATGTAGGTCATCAACTTTTGCTCATAGAAAGGAGTACGCAGTAGTCGGACATCGGTAAAATCAAAATTATCGAAATAATGTGCCTTGTAGTATTTATACTGGAATGCAGGATCTATGGGTTTTCCATCAGCATTGAGGGGCGGGTCAGGTACTTTTACTTCCTGCAGGGCCTTGAGGAAAACCCCGAAAAAATTATCCCGGTTGGCTGAAATCAATTCCTGGATATGATCCTGCACGGAAGCGTTCACCTGATTAAGTGATTCCCTGATGTTTGCTGAATCACCGGCATTTGTTGCCGATGTTAATTTAGCCTGCAGGGCCTCTGCTTTTTCCCTGCTATCTTTCAGAAACAGCTGATAGGCATAAAAGGCTTCATTTTCCAGTGAATTACGGATTTTCATATTGGCGATATAATCGCTGGTATCAGTTTCAAAGTCGAAAGTTTGATCTTTACCGATCAGCAGGTCGAAAAATGACTTATCAGGCAGAAATACAAGGTACATTCCCTCGGGCAAAGTTTCATCTCCGGAGAAAGTGCCCTTGCCCTTGCTGTCAACGATCACCGTATCCTGTGGGATAAAACTGGCATTGAACCGATGGCCGAGGACCAGTGTATCATTCTGGAAGGAAGGCATGGTCAGGTTGATTTCATAGCCTTCGGAAAAACCTTTTAAAACGGTAGTAAGCAGTAAAACGACAAAACAGATTGTGCGAATTCTCATATCAGCATATGGTTTTTCTCTATTCCTGCAAAGATAAGGCCAGATATCGGGCGTAAAAATAGGAAAAAAAGCGGTATTGGATTCAGCCAGGGCTTTTGAATGATATGACATGATTGGGGGAGAAGTTAATTTGTGTTACTTTTAAGTACTGAACCCGTGATATGT
>DAOWJB010000150.1 GCA_030640625.1 Bacteroides sp. | reverse complement strand
ATGCTATTGGGTGAAATATATAACAAGTGGAATGATCGTAAAACCGGATACCACCACGATCGTGTAAACCATTCCAAGCTTCTTAATGACAGGAGTATAAACTTTATGGTTTAAACCGAGTGTCTGGAAGGCCGATTGAAAGCCATGCCATAAGTGAAATCCGAGAGTCAGGAAACAGGCAATATAGAAGATCACGATTACAGGGATTTGAAATTTCTGGATTACCAGTGAACTTAAATCGGTGTAATACCTGATATTATCATAAGTGATCTCTTCAATATGCCCGAATTTGCTTTTGAAATAAAAATCCGTAAGATGTATAACGAGAAATGTTAAAATGATACCCCCTAACCAGATCATAAATTTGGAAAAGAAAGAGATCTGGGAAAAATTGGGAATTTTGTAGCGTTTGGGACGGGCAATCCAATTCTGGATCTGCAGAATTAGGATATAAATGATATGCAGCAGGAAAGCTATGAACAAAATTACCTCAAAGACCTTGATAATGATGTTAGTGCCCATAAAATGGGCTGCCACATTGAATGGTCTTGACGATTCAGTTAAAATCAGGGTTAAATTAATCCCCAGATGTACCAGAAGAAAAAAGATCAGGAAAAGGCCTGCCAGTGCCACCATGAGTTTCTTTCCGATAGAGGAATTAAAGATGTTGCTCATATGTTATTGATTTTCGGATGTTGTAAGCAGAGGTCATCAGGTCAGTGTGAAACGGGAATAAAGTTAAGTATCTTTATCTTTATAAATAAAAAGTAGTAATATTCCTGATAGAT
The DNA here is from genome assembly GCA_030640625.1 of Bacteroides sp. Lineage (GTDB taxonomy): Bacteria > Bacteroidota > Bacteroidia > Bacteroidales > SM23-62 > SM23-62. The sequence continues at coordinate 2,315 of DAOWJB010000150.1, read as the reverse complement.
GTTCTACAACACAAAGCATGAGATATTCACAGATACCAAAGGGTTTATTTATTCGAAACAGGAAAAAACTGGCAGGCAGGCTGGAGAGAAATTCTGTTGCCATTGTTCATTCCAATGATCAGATGTTACGAAATGGTGACCAGTTTTTCCCCTACAGGCAGAATTCGGATTTTTTTTACCTCTCAGGCATTGAACAGGAGATGTCAGTCTTGCTGCTATGTCCTGATCATCCGGATATTGACAGGCAGGCCATATTGTTCATAAGGCAGCCCGATGCTAAAATGGAAACCTGGGAAGGAAAGAAACTAGAAAAAAAAATGGCTAAGGAAATCTCGGGAATCATGAATATTCAATGGCTGGAAAACTTTGAATCCATTTCTCGTGAGTTGATCCTGGAGTCTGAACATATTTATTGTGCCAGCCATGAGTTGATAAAATTCAGGCCGGAACATTCTTCCCGTGATGAGCGGTATCTGACCAAACTGAAAAAGGACTTTCCCCTGCATGAACTGAAAAGACTATCACCTATCCTGACAGAACTTCGCCTGGTAAAAGAACCTGAGGAACAGGCCCTTATCCTGAAAGCGGTTGAGATAACCAAAAGCGGATTTAAAAGATTGCTATCCTTTGTTGAACCCGGACAGAAGGAATATGATGTGGAAGCAGAACTTACCAGTGAATTTATCCATCAGGGAGCTACCGGGCATGCATATGCGCCCATCATTGCTTCCGGGGAGAATGCCTGCAGCCTGCATTATATTACGAATGACCAGGTTTGTCGTGACGGGGATCTCCTGTTGATGGATTTTGGTGCAGAATATGCAAATTATGCAGCTGACTGTTCCAGGACCATACCAGTAAATGGCAGGTTTACCAAGAGGCAAAAAGATCTTTATAATGCGAATCTTCGGGTTTTCAGGCAAGCCAGGGCCCTAATAAAGCCTGGGACTACGATCGACAAGATAAACAAGGAAGTTGGTAAAATATGGGAAGAGGAACATATACGGCTTGGGTTGTACAGTACCCGGGACAGGCAAAAGCAATCGAAAGATGATCCTTTGTATATGAAATATTTTCTGCATGGGTCTTCTCATTTTCTTGGACTCGACGTTCATGATGTTGGGAGCAAACAGGAGATTCTTAAACCAGGAATGATCCTGACATGTGAACCGGGGATCTATATTCCTGCTGAAAAGACAGGCATAAGACTGGAGAATGATATCATGGTTACCAGTGAAGGAAATACCGACCTGATGAAAGAAGTACCCATTGAGTCGGAGGAAATTGAAGAATTGATGCGAAGGTGATCCATTTTTTTTTTATCTTCATCTATCTATTCAGTATAAAGTAACCGACTATTTATGATAAGTTCTATCAACTATCATGATGCAAACCTGAGATACAGTGATCTGGGAAGAGGGGATCCGGTAGTGTTGATCCATGGATACCTGGAATCCCTTGAAATTTGGAATGGATTTGCTGACAAACTTGCTGAACACTACCGGGTGATCAGCGTTGATCTTCCAGGACATGGCCAGTCAGGTATATTCAGTACCATGAACACAATGGCGATTATGGCTGATTCTGTGAAGGCCATACTGGATCATCTGTCGATTGGTCGTGCCGTGATTATAGGGCATTCTATGGGGGGGTATGCAACCCTGGCGCTGGCTGATATTTTTCCTGAAATAACGGTGGGTTTTTGCCTTTTTCATTCACATGCCCTGTCAGATACGGAGGAAAAGAGGTTAAACCGGGACAGGGAAGCCTTGCTGGTGAAAGAGGGTAAGAAAAGCCAGGTCATCAATCTAAATATACCAAATGCTTTTGCCAGCGATAATCATGCTGCATTCCAGCAGCAGATTGAATGGGCAAAAGAAATTGCTCTGGGAACCCCTGACAGGGGGATTACCTGCGCACTGGAAGGCATGAAGGCCAGGCCGGATCGTCGTGATGTTTTGAAAAATAGCATCCAGCCTGTACTGATCATTGCCGGGAAGAAGGATTATTATATACCCTTCAAGGTGTACGAAGAACATTTCAATCTTGCCTCACAAACAGATGTCCTGATACTTGAAAATTCCGGCCATATGGGATTCATAGAGGAAAAGGAAAAGGCACTGGAAGGAGTTCTGAAATACCTGAATAAAGTATACGAATAAAAAACCTGCCAGGAAATCACCTGACAGGTTCTCAAAACTAACCTAAATAACCGGAGGTTTTCCCGCTTCCTGCTGAACTACACCACCAAGCCTTATCTGTAGCAATCAGCGGGAAACTCCGGCTGAAACCTAAAATCTACTTCTTTCTGGCAT
>DAOWJB010000213.1 GCA_030640625.1 Bacteroides sp. | reverse complement strand
TATGATAAAGGCTACTTTGAATCCGGTGTCCTGTTCAATAATTTGCTGCGTCATTGGTTCATTGGATACGGTTTGGGTGTGTTTTACAGGTACGGTCCTTATACCCTTCCCAAAACAATTGATAATTTTGCATTTAAATTTACCATACGCTTTAACCTTTAGAGAAACATGTCGCATAAGGCAGGATTCGTAAATATCATCGGGAAACCGAATGTGGGAAAATCCACCCTCATGAATGCCATGATTGGTGAGAACCTGTCTATCATAACCTCAAAAGCCCAGACGACCAGGCAGAGGATAATGGGCATTGTGAATGGGGAGGATTTCCAGATTGTTTATTCTGATACACCGGGACTGATAACCCCGGGATACAAACTTCAGGAGTATATGGTGAAATTTGCCAAGTCTCCCTTTTCCGATGCGGATATCATCCTTTACGTGACAGATACTGAACAGGGCATGCAGAATGCCGGGGAAATGATCCCTAAACTGAACTATTTAAAGATCCCCGTGTTCATCCTGATCAATAAGATCGATTTGAGCAATGAGAAACAAGTCATTGCCGCAGTAAATGAATGGCAGGAAGCTGTGCCTTCAGCCACCGTCATTCCTATTTCAGCCCTTGAGAAGTTTAACCTGGAAAAAATATTTGTACTGATCCTGGAAAATCTGCCGGTCTCTCCGCCATTCTATCCAAAGGATGAAATAACAGATAAGAGTGAAAGATTTTTCGTCTCAGAGATCATCCGGGAGAAGATCCTCTTGCATTACCAGCAGGAGGTGCCCTATGCTGTTGAAGTAGAGGTTGAAAGTTTTAAGGATGCTAAAAAGATCATCAACATTAGGAGTATTATATATGTTGAACGTGAGTCTCAGAAGGGTATCCTGATCGGCCACCAGGGAAAAGCTCTGAAAAAAGTAGGATCGCTGGCCAGGAGGGATATTGAAAAGTTTCTGGGAAAGCAGATCTTCCTCGAATTATTCGTGAAAGTTAAAAAGGATTGGAGAAATGACAGCCGGATGCTGAAACATTTCGGATACAATCCATGATATAAGAAGATTATTATTTATGGGAAATATAGTTGCTATAGTTGGAAGGCCGAATGTAGGCAAATCCACCCTGTTCAACCGCCTGACAGAAAGCAAGGAAGCCATTGTGGATGAGATCAGCGGTGTTACACGCGACCGGCATTACGGGAGGTCAGAGTGGAATGGCCGTGAGTTTTCGGTGATTGATACAGGAGGTTATGTGACAAACACTGAGGATGTATTCGAGCAGGAGATCCGGAAACAGGTTTTGGTGGCACTCGATGAAGCCAATGTGATCCTGTTTGTGGTTGATGTGGAGATCGGGATCACTGACCTTGATGAAGCAGTTGCCAACATGCTGCGCAGGATTGAAAAGCCTGTATTGCTGGCCGTTAACAAGGTGGATAATAATGAGCGACGCTATGAAGCGAATGTGTTCTATAAACTGGGACTGGGTGAAATATATACCATATCCTCCATCAATGGAAGCGGTACGGGAGACATGCTTGATGTCCTGGTCGAAAATTTTTCAAAAGAGGAAGATACAGAGGAGGAGGAAATCCCAAGATTTTCCATAGTCGGAAGACCCAACGTGGGGAAATCGACCTTGATCAATACCCTGATCGGGGAAGAAAGGAACATTGTAACACCCATTGCAGGTACTACCCGGGATTCTATCCTGACACGTTACAATAAATTTAACCATGACTTTTACCTGATAGATACAGCCGGACTGAGAAAAAAGGGAAAGGTTTTTGAAGATCTTGAGTTCTATTCCGTACTCCGGGCCATCCGGGCCATCGAAACAGCCGATGTCTGCATGCTGCTTATTGATGCCACCCGCGGCATAGAAGGCCAGGATGTAAGTATCCTCCACCTGATCATCCGGAACCGCAAGGGGGCGGTTTTACTGGTGAACAAATGGGACCTGGTTTCGAAAGAGACCAATACCATGAAAGACATTGAGAAACAAATACGTGAGAAGACCGCTCCTTTCCAGGACTTCCCCATCATTTTCATTTCTGCCATCAACAAACAACGGGTTTTCCGGGTACTTGAAACTGCCATGGATGTATATCAGAACCGTATCCAGAAAATACAGACCGCCACCCTGAACAAGTATATGCTGGAAGCCATCGAAGAACACCCACCTCCGGCATACAAGGGAAAATTCATCAGGATTAAATACGTTTCGCAGCTGCCGACACATGCACCGTCCTTTGTCTTCTACGCGAACCTGCCTCAATACATCAGGGAACCCTATAAACGTTACCTGGAGAACCGTATGCGACAAAAATTCAAGCTAACCGGCGTACCAATCCAGATATTTTTCAGGAAAAAATAGGAATCCCGGTAAATAATGAAAGTAAAATTATTTCGTTGTAGATTTGTAAGCATATAAGTTTAGAGATTGAGACGGATATTTTACATAGTAGTAATGGTGACCCTGGTATTGATGGGATGTCCCACACCAAAGATTCTTCCTGATGTTCCCAAGATTGAATTCAAGAGTTTTATCCTTGAGATAAAGATGAATGCACTAAACCAGGAAATTCTCATGGGTGAACTGACATTTGATTTTGAAGACGGGGATGGTGATATTGGATTCGAAGCCTCACTTGACAGTCTTGACCAGCCTGATTCTGTCAAATACAATCTCTTCCTCACCCTGCATGAAATGGTCAATGGTGTCTACAGGGAAATTGACACTTCCGAACTCCTGTCCCCTCCTTACTACCGGATCCCACCGCTTGACCGGGAGGGCCAGAACAAAACCCTGAAAGGAGAAATCAGCGTGGATATCGAGTATTTTACCATCGAGTATGATACGCTCCGCTACTCTTTCTATATAATGGACCGGGCCTACCACAGAAGCAATGTGGATACAACGAGCGAAATCATATTTATTGATTGGAAATAAAAAAAGCGCAGGTCAGATTTCGATACCCATAAACAATACATCATCCACCTGGTCATTGTCTTCCTTCCAGATTTCAAAATTGTTCTTGATGTAATTGTACTGTTCCTCCATGGGTTTATCATGTATATCTCTCAACATGTTCTTCAGGCGTACCATCTTGAATTTTTTCCCGAGTGGTCCGCCAAACTGATCGGGATAACCATCTGAGAACATGTATATCTTATCCCCTTTCATCAACTGGTATTCAAAGGTTTCAAATACCTTTTCTTCTTTCTCGTATTGTCCTCCTACCGAACTCCTGCTGCCCCTGACGTAGGTCTGTTCCCCGGATCGATAGATGATCATGGGTCGCATGGCGGAAGAGACACGCAGGATTTTTGTCTTCATATTAATTTCCGACACGATAATGTCCATTCCATCGTTTGATCTTTCTGCTTCAATATTCTGGTTCAGGGCGGACATAATTTCCTGGTCAAGCATCTCCAGCAGGGCAGCCGGTGAATCAACTTCCTTCCGTGCTGTAATATCCTTGATCAGGGTAGTACCGATCATTGACATAAAGGCTCCCGGCACTCCATGTCCGGTCGAATCTGCACAAACGATCGCAAACCTGTCACCATCCATTTCATCATACCAGTAAAAATCACCGCTGACAATATCCCGGGGCTGGTAGAATACAAAAGAACCTGAAAAAGTTTCCTGAAGCTTGCTGATCGGAGGAAGTATGCTTGCCTGGATGCGCTGGGCATAGTTTATGCTGTCCGTAATGTCCTTGTTCTTGATCTCGATCTCTTCTTTCTGCATAACCACCTCACGGGTCCTCACATCCAGCTTATTCTGCAGGATCTCCTGGAATTGTCTGGCCTTTCTTTCCCGGTATTTAATGATGACCAGAAAGATTGATATAAGGGTCATCACAGATATGGTGATGAACCACCATGTTTTCCAGATGGGTAATTTAACCCTTAGCCTCACTTCTACCGGGACTTCAGTGCAGATCCCCTCACTGTTACAGGCCCTGAGCATGAAAGTGTAGTTCCCGTCTTCAATGCGTGGATATTGTTCGTAGACATCAGGGACTGGATCGGACCAGTCGTCATAGCCATCCAGCTTGTATTGATAGGTCACTTTCTCAGGTGCTGCATAGTTCAACCCGATCCACTCTATCCTGATTTTATAGATACCGTATGGCAATACTATGGGTTTGGAAAAATCATATTCCTTATCGGAAATATTCACAGAGGTAATATTGGTAAGCGGCGCCGTCAGGTTCCTTCTTTCCTTCTTGGTGTCAAACTGCACCAGGCCTTCAGATGTGCCAAACAGGACAACTCCCTGCCCGGTGACAGCGGAAGCATTAGGCTGGCAGTCTCCATTAATCCCTGTTTCAGTTCCATAGGTTATAACAATCCGGCGTTCGATATCCACCTTGCTGAACCCGAGCCTGTGCCCTACCCAGATATTACCCTGCCTGTCATCAACGACACTGTAACAAGCCGCTGATTTCAGTCCATTGTAGGTAGAATAATGCTCCAGTGTATCGGCAAGGAACTTAAAAATCCCATCATTGGCAGTGACAGCCCAAAGGTTCCCGTATTCATCTTCTGTTATGGAAACAAATTCCAGTACCACCATCTGTTCTGCCGAAATTCCGTACTCCATATCCGTATTGACAGATACAATCCCATTGCTGCGGGTGGCAATCCAGGCATTGCCTTTGGAATCGACAAATACATCATTTATTTTGTTGTGGGGTATCCTGGGACCGATACCAAACTGTTCCATGGCACCAGTCGTGGAATTAATCGATAACACCCCGTTATTTGTAGCCACCCAAACAATACCGTCTGCTCCGTCAATGGCATTTACAATATTTTCCAGGGAGTTTTGTGAAACAAAATACCTTGAGATCCGGCCCTCATCCACATTCATCCGGTAAAGACCACTGCTTCCCGTACCAATCCACAGATACCCGTTTTCATCCTTAAACAGCGCTGTGATTCTATCCTGTGGGATTCCATGGCTGGCCCCATAAACCTCCCTGCTTGCCTGCAAACCGGCAGTAATTCTGATCAGCCGGCCATTCCCGGCCATCCAGAACCCACCATCATCAGTGAGCACGGAGTACAGTGTATTTCCGGTTGGGTCCTGGTAATCATGAAAAGTGAAGGCTTCATCGAAAAGTCCCGCCAGTCCATTCCCATAGGTACTGATCCAGATGTTTCCTTCCAGGTCCTGGAAAACCTCTGTCGTATATTTCGAGCCCAATCCATTGTGTTCACTGAAATTGATAAATTCCGAGATGGTAAGGTCCTCCGGGTCAACTTTTAGTTTGTATACGCCTTCACCCCGGGTACTTAACCACAGATAACCATCCCTGTCAAGTGTTATCGACATGACGGAGGTATATTTCAACATTTCATCATTCCCGATCTTCTTAACCAGCGTGGAAGCAGCATCGTTTTCATCAAATTTCATGGCATAGAGTCCATCATCCTGTGATCCGACCCAATAAAGACCTCCCTGCTCATCATGGACGATATCCGTGATCTGGGTATAGGGGACCTGTGCAATTTTATACTGGTAAGTAATGGTATCTGAATCAAAGTCATATGAATAAAGATGCATCCCGTCAAATGCCCCGGTGAGGAGCTGTCCTGAAGGTGTAAACATGATGGAGGATATCAGTTTCCGCTTGAATGGTTCCTGGACTATATCGACTTCATGGTCCTCATTGATAATGATCAGTCCCTGATTCTGCGTGGCAAACACGATACGCCCATTCGGATCCTCCTCAATATCATTGATGGTGCTGGTGATTTCATCCCCTGTATCCATTACCAGAAACTTGTCCCCGTCATAAAAAGTGATGGAACCGTCATTATGGCCAAACCACAGGTTCCCCCTTGAATCCCTGAAACTTTTCTTTACAAAAGCATCGGGAAGTGAATCTGCCTCAAAATCTCCATAAAAATCAAAACCGTCATACTTGCACAGACCCTCGCCTGTACCAAGCCAGAGGTATCCATTTGCATCCTGGTTAACGGTATAGACAAAGGGATGGCAAATGCCGTCCTTAATCCCATACTGCCTGAATTTATAGTTCTGGGCATCCAGGGGTAAAGCCGTTAAAACAAAGAAAAGAGTGAAGCTCAGGAGGGCGGATACTTGCTTCATATTACATCCGGGTTAGCTGCTAATTTGATGACTTTTTTTGCGGTGTAACGCCTATTGAATACTTATATTTCGGAACCCCGCCAATGGGTATTACGAAGAAAGGCATATATTCACCATATTGGTTTTGTACAGTAATTACTACATTATTGTTACGTACGGCAGGGGATTTTTTCTTATGAAATTGCAGGTCCAGTGATTTGGTGGCCTCCCCTTCGAGTACGGCAAATTCATCATCGTTCCAGTGATCTTCGCCTGAAACTGGACTGATCTGTCCCCTTCTCGCAAAGGAGACGATCCTGATCAAGCCGTCATTGTCCCAGTCAAAATTCCGTTGTTTTACAGAGATGGCCCGGTCATCGACGAAAGGATAGATGTGTGAAACCTCATTGGGATTGTTATGCATCCTGAAAGAGTACTCGTAGGCAAATGCGTTACCCCCTTCCACATCCCGGTTATTATCAGGATCGGTGGACAGGTAAAACCTGTACATGTTCCCATCATCTCCTTCCACTCCATCTACGATGATCTTGAAAACGTATTCCTGCCATTCATCCACCAACTCTCCTTCTGTCGGATTAAAGGGTCCAAAGGTATACCAGTCGTTATCGTAGCGGGAGTCGTCAGCAAAAGCTTTGAATGCCAGCAGGTTCCCGCTTTTATAATTGCCAACCGGATTGATGCCTTTCGCGTCATCCGGTTCCCAGCAATCCTCTCCCCCATAAATCTCAAAGGTTGTCCGGGTATCAAAAATACCATTGATCTCATCATGGTTACCTCCACAATCCGGGTCCCATATCCGAATGTAAACAGGGTCTGTGTATTCCTTCGGGATCCTGAAAAAGAATGTCAGGCTGAAATCATCGTCACCCCAGGAAGTTTCGGCCCTGTTGCCAAAAGTCATAAGGTACGGGATATTTTCATCACCTGCCGGTACCGGCTGTGCACCTGCACCATAGCCAAAACCGATCAGGATGAACGATATGATAATATATCTTGCTATTAATCCCATAATTTACCTGCCTCTGCTGTCAGCATGCAAATTCCGTGCAAAAACAAAATTTCAACACTAAAATAGTCAATGATGACAATGTTCACTCACTGATTTATTAACATTTAGCAAATCCGGAACTGATATATTTACGGAACCCGGGGAAAAAGGTTTAATCTGTTTGTTAAATGGCTGGATGAGAAAAGGTCCTGTTAAAGCCTATTCCCTGGGAATAACTACAATTTCTTTAAATGAACAGGACTTTCGTACCTCCTCGGGGCTGTTAGCAAGGCTGGTAACCCCCAGGCGTACTTTGTAATTTCCAGGTTTGTAATAGGTGTGAGAAGCTGTTGAATCAGACACCCAGGTAAAATCTCCCATGTCCCAGTAATAGCGGTCAATCTGGAAATTATCAAGGTTGGTCTTTATTCCGTCAAGTGCTATGGTTTCACTGGTATAAATGGTATCAGGAGAGTTTATGTATACCTGCTCAATATTTACAATGCTCAGTTCATAGGTAGCTTCGTTGAACATTACTTCCCCGGAAATCATATCAATAACATTCAACTGAATATTGTAATCCCCGATCCCCCGGAAGCAATAATCAACTGCTTCCAGTCTGAATCTCTGGTCCTCAATCAACCATTCATACATGTAATTTGTTGTATCCATATCCATCGTCCCGGCCTCGTAAAAAGTAAAACAGTAATTATTCTCCTCCTGCAATTTGCAGGAATCGAAAGTGGGGACATTCAGTTTGAATTCATATATGCTGTTGGTGCGTGATCTTTCCCTGTTTGAAGTGATAAGGCCCCTGGTAAAGGTGGTATCAAGGGCTATAAAATAGCCTTCATTCCGGCGGGTGTTCAGAGGTGCCGGCAGGTTGACGGGGGTGATCCAATTCCCGTTTACATTTTCCGTATAGAAGATATCATATCCTCCCTGGCCCGGGAGTTCATTGGAGGAAAAGTACAGGCGGCCATTTTCATGGTACACGGGATATATTTCATGTCTCCGGGTATTAACTGCCGCACCCAAATTAACAGGATCCCCCCATGTATTCCTTTCCAGTAGGCAAACATAAATATCAAATCCCCCCTCACCGCCCGGCATATCCGAGGTAAAAAATAGCATGGTCCCGTCCTGGCTGAGGCTGGGATGTATCAGGTTTACGGCAGGGTCATTGTACTGGAAAGGCTGAACACCTGTCCACTGTCCCCCTGCATAACCTGCAAAGTAAATGCCTGCATTGGCCATAGCATCATTACTACCTGCATCATAATTCCTGGTAAAAAACATGCGGTTACCCCGGGCATTGAAGGTAGCCCAGCCATGATTTATATTTACATCTGTCAGTTCATTGGCAAAGATATCAGGCTCTGACCATTTGTCTTCACCCAATGGTCTGGTTATAAATAAATTAGCTGCAAACTGGTTTCTGTCCCCGGTGGAGATCTTTCCGAATTTAATGCGTTTCTCAGCGGTAAATACGATATTCCCCTGGTACGGAATAGGCGAATATTCATAGTATTCACGGGCGGAGAACGGAACCCGTTCCACGGTAAATATCTCCTGTGCCTGGCAAAGATCATGGCTGAGGAATACC
>DAOWJB010000040.1 GCA_030640625.1 Bacteroides sp. | reverse complement strand
TATTCACGAATCTGGGATTTCCGGCTTGAGGCCAGTCAACAATTAAAGGTATTTGTAAAGGTACCAACCGTCGATGGTTTACCAGATAATGTGGACAGTGGTTGTGTAGCTATAATGTTCGGATTCCTCGACAAATAATAATACAAATCATAACGCTATAAAAGGCCGTCTCAGATCAAACTGAGGCGGCTTTCTTTTTTTTGCCTGAAAAGCTTATTGCAACGCAGCTACATATTCCGCTTTGCGAAACAGGTCAGGCTGCTTATGTAATAAGCTTTTCAAGCAAAGAAAGCCACTCCACCCCATTTGACGCAGGAACAACATTATGATTTGATATCATTCTTTTTCAAGGATATTAAGTAAGGAATCTATATTTTGTGCGTGCACAAAATTCAACGACGTCTTGATATCCTTGAAAAATGATATCTCAGATTATAATTTTTTCTTTAGAAACTTGCCTGTATAAGAGATGGGGTGCTTGATCAGGTCTTCGGGTGTTCCTTCAAAAAGGATTTGACCACCTTGCTCTCCTCCTTCCGGACCAAGGTCGATAATCCAGTCTGCTGACTTGATCACTTCAAGATTATGCTCAATGATGACCAGGCTGTGCCCTTTGCTGATCAGTGCCTGAAATGCATCCAGCAATTTCCGGATATCATGGAAATGGAGTCCTGTTGTCGGTTCATCGAATAGAAAGAGGAGGTGTCTGCCACCATTTTCACGCGAGAGAAAAGAGGCCAGTTTAACACGCTGACTCTCACCCCCACTGAGTGTGCTGGAGGATTGTCCCAATTTTACATAGCCCAGTCCAACATCAGCCAGTGGCTTCAGTTTTTCAATGATCCTTTTTTCAAGGTTTCCATCGGCCTCAGAAAAAAATTCAATCGCTTCATTTACTGTACATTCGAGCAAATCATGAATATTCTTTCCCCGGTACCTTACATCCAGTATATCATCCTTAAAACGTCTCCCATGGCAGCTGTCGCAGATAAGGTGTACATCGGCCATAAATTGCATTTCCACTTTGATGATTCCTTCTCCCTGGCATTCCTCACATCGTCCTCCATCAATATTAAAAGAAAAATGGGATGCTTTAAATCCCTGGACCACAGAAGCTTGTTGCTCAGAGAATAACCTCCTGATCTCGTCAAATGCTTTCAGGTAGGTAACAGGGTTTGACCGTGATGATTTTCCAATAGGATGCTGATCCACCATTTCGATGCCATCCAGCAATTGGATATCCCCCTGAACCAGGTCATGATCCCCTGGTTTCTCACCATGACCTTGAAATTTCTTAAGCAATGCCTTATAAAGGATGTTTGTAACCAGCGAAGACTTACCGGATCCACTGACACCGGTCACAAGCGTCATGATATTCAATGGGAACTTTACATCAATGCTTTTTAAATTATTTTCCCTGGCCCCCAGCAGTTCAATATAATTATTCCACTTTCTGCGTTTCTCCGATACCTGAATATATTCCCTTCCGGTCAGGTACCTGGCAGTCAGGCTTTGATGACGGGAATCCAGTTTATCCGGATCTCCCTGAAACACCACTTCTCCCCCAAGTCTTCCGGCCATGGGTCCCATGTCAATAATATGCTCTGATGCCCTGATAATTTCTTCATCATGTTCGACGACCAGCACAGTATTTCCCAGTTTCTCAAGATTTTTTAAAACACCTATCAACAGATGGGTATCCCTTGGATGCAATCCAATACTGGGTTCATCCAGAATGTACATTGAACCCACCAGGCTGCTGCCCAGCGAGGTGGCCAGGTTGATCCGTTGTGATTCACCCCCGGATAAGGTAGATGAGAGTCTGTTAAGGGTAAGATAACCCAGTCCAACCTGCACGAGGTATCCGAGCCGGTTAGAAATCTCTTTCAGTATCCTCCCGGCAATCTCAGATTCATGTTTTGGCAACCGGATATCCCGGAAAAATTCATACAAATCGCCTACCGGCATATCAACCAGTTCCTGGATTGATCTTTTATTTACTTTAACATAGGAGGCCTCCTGCTTCAGCCTTGTGCCCTGACAGGATAAACAGGTGGTTTTTCCACGGTACCTTGACAGCATCACACGGTATTGAATTTTATATTTCTTTTTCTCGAGATGTTTGAAAAAGGAATTCAATCCCCTAAAATACCGGTTGCCGGTCCACAATAAACTTTTTTGCTCAGTAGATAGCTGATAATATGGTTTATGGACGGGGAAGTCAAATTCGGATGCCTGCAATATCAGCCGCTTTTTCCATTTACTCATTTTTTCGCCCTTCCAGCAGACGATAGCATCCTCATAAATAGAAATACTCTTATTGGGAATAACCAGGTCTTCATCAATGCCTATAATCTTACCATAACCTTCACAGAGGGGACATGCACCGATCGGGTTATTAAAACTGAACATATGAACATCCGGTTCTTCAAATTTCATCCCGTCAATCTCAAAAGAATTTGAAAAGACGCAGACCTTGTCATCCTGCATGAGCCGTATCTGGCATTCACCCTTTCCCAGGCTGAATGCGGTCTGGACAGAATCAGCGTACCTGGCAAGGGAGTCTTCATCCAGCTGGACCTTGATCCTGTCAATAACAACCGGGATCTGGCTGCCGGCCGCCGGGATATTTGCCTCCTTCAGCATATCCTCAATCCTTACAAATTCATCTGCCTGCTGAAATCTGGTAATCCCCTGCTTTAGTAATAATTCCAGCTGTTCCCGTACTTCCCTTTCTTCAATAAACAGATAAGGGGCAAGGATAATTACCCCCGAACCAATGCCCTGGTCAGCCAAAAAATTCACTACATCGGTAACAGCATGTTTCTTCACCCTCCGGCCACTTACCGGAGAATATGTTTTCCCGATACGGGCATACAAAAGCTTCAGATAATCATATATTTCAGTGGAAGTACCAACGGTTGACCTGGGATTCCGAGTATTAACTTTCTGCTCAATGGCAATCGCCGGAGGGATACCATTGATCATATCAACATCGGGTTTATCAATCCTTCCCAGGAACTGTCTTGCATAAGATGAAAGGCTCTCAACATAGCGCCTCTGCCCCTCAGCATAAAGCGTATCAAATGCAAGCGAGGATTTACCTGAGCCTGATAATCCGGTGATCACAATGAATTTATTCCGCGGAATCTTCAGATTCACATTCTTCAGGTTGTGCACCCTGGCACCTTTGATCTCGATATACTTTACAAGCGACTTTGAAGAAACTGGCATGAAAATTGCATCAAATTGATAAGTTATTTAACATCTTTTAACCATTTTCAAAAGTAATATATTTTGTAATAACGATATTTTTGTTTTATTTGCAGAATCAAACTTATTGTCAACAGCTAACCTAATCTCGGAGGACTGCCTATAGCTCAAAATCTACCCTAACTGAATCAAAATAGGAGGTAGTTTTGAAATTACAACAACTTTCAGATCAAGATCTGGTAAAGCGGTTTATCCAAGATGATCAAACCAGCATTGAGGTCCTGATTAACCGACATAAGAACAAGGTTTTCACGTATATTATACTCATTGTCAAAAATCAGTCACTGGCTGAAGACATTTTCCAGGATACCTTTATCAAGGTTATTAAATCCCTAAAAGAAGGAAAATATAAGGACAACGGGAAATTTGTATCGTGGGTCATCAGGATAGCCCATAATCTAACCATTGATCATTTCAGAAAGGAGAAACAGATCAATACATATTCGAACGAGGATTATGAGGCTGATATATTTAACTCCAGAAAACTTGCTGAGGATACTGTCGAGGATATCATGGTTGAGAACCAGATCATTAAGGAGGTCAGGCTGCTCATTGATGAACTTCCCGAAGACCAGAAGCAAGTTATCCTGTTAAGGCATTATGGGGGACTGAGTTTCAAGGAGATAGCTGAACAGACAGATGTAAGTATTAACACGGCCCTGGGCAGGATGAGATATGCTTTGATCAACCTGAGGAAGCTGATCGAACAAAAAAATCTCAGTCTGACAAAAATTTAATATCTAACACCCATACTATTTATTTCTTTTCACCGTTTGGTATTTATGACCAACAAATTATAACTGCCTATGGTGAATGTCTCTACCCTTGTCTATGTACTGGAGAATCTGGAGGGTAAGGATGAAAAGTTAATCAATCTGGATGATCTGCTTGAACAGGAAGAAGCATATGTGAAGAAAGTATTTAGCAAGCTTGATCAGTCAGTATTACAGGTGACGCCTGCATTGGTGGACAAAATCCTGAAAACAGCCAGTACTTTTTAGAAAATCTGAACTGTATAAAAAGAGAGCCATCTTGGATCAAACTAAGATGGCTTTCTTTTTTTCTTTTGTGAAGGGTATTAAAACGCCGCTGCATATTTTGCTGCGCAAAACACGCTAGGCGTCTTTTTTAACATCCTTCAAAAAAAGAAAACCATCTTAGATTTGATATGAATTATAATAAAATTTGGGACCTCTTTTTAAGGATATTGAATAAGGAGTCTATATTTTAAGCTTGCTTAAAATTCAACGACGATTCAATATCCTTAAAAAGAGGCCTCATGTTTTGTTTTGATACAGCAGGCTGAGCGTGTGACAGGCTAAGATGCCGGCTGTTTCGGTCCGGTACACAGCCTCTCCCATATTGATTTCCCGGTAATTCATCTGTATGGCTTCCTCGATTTCCCGGGGGGTAAAATCTCCTTCGGGACCGATCATGATAATCCAGCTTAAATCTTTTACCGGTTCTGCGAAGATGGACTGACTGCGATCTGTATTACAATGTGCAAGCAGTTTGATATCTGCGGAGGAATTATGCAGAAAGTTTTTCAATGAAATCTCCTTGTTCAAGGTTGGCAGCAAGGCACGCCCGCATTGCTTCATGGCCGTGATCAGAACTTTTTGTGAGCGATCATGCCTGATCCTGTTTCGCTCAGACCTTGCACAAATAATCGGGCTTATCTCATCCACACCGATTTCTGTCGCTTTCTCCAAAAACCATTCAAAGCGATCACTGCTCTTGGTTGGCGCTATGGCAATATGTAAATAGTAGTCCCTGTGAAGATACCCGGGGTCTATATCCCTTATCCGGACCTGGCAGGCTTTTGGATCGGGAACCGATATGATCCCTTTGCAGTAATTTCCTTTACCATCAACAAGTTCTACCGTATCACCCTCTGTCATACGAAGGACCTTGATAATATGCCGGGATTCCTCTTCATCGAGGATAGCCTTCATTTTATCGATCTGGGGAGTATAAAATACGGGCATGTATAGCTTATTTATTCAATCGGTGCGTCCGACTCCTCCATCCGCCGGATAAACATACTTTTTTTTCTGGGATTGGATACAACATACATATAAGGTACCTCATCCCGGGGTGTTTTCATCTTCCGTTGATTGGTCTTTACCTCATCAATGGCATTATTAAATTCCCTGTTGCTGGACAATACACTCATTATGCCCCTGGTATAACTAAAATAATACCAGTTCCTGGGGTCAAGTTCAAGGTAAATATCCACAAGGTCACCATTTCTCCGCTTTGAAAATTCCAGGTATCCATCTACCCGCTTATTTATCTGGTCCCCATTAATGCTACCGAGTGAGATCTTTCCCGCCGACCTGAATGACCGGGTTGCCTGGTTCCAAACCAGTTTTACATTTATAAAATACAGGGTATGTGTCATTTCCGGGATTGAGCTCTGGTACTCACCATATAGTCCTAACTCCGCCTGTAAGGCCTCTGCCCTTTCCCTGCCAACCCACTCTGACATGTTTTTCAGAATATCCGGGTTTGCCAGATCAACGGCTTCAAGGTTCTGCATACCGTCGATCCCCTCGGCCATTATTTCAAAAGCAGGCTCAGCCATGAAAAAATCAAGGGCGAGGGCAATATCCAATTCTGTTTGGTCAGTTTCCATATTATGGATCGCGCTCCCGACAGAAGCTATCCTGACCTGCCCGGGCGTCATGCCCATATAGATCTTCCCTTCTCCGGAGACCACACATTCGTTCCTGGATAATCTCACAATATTTCCCAGATTTGGATACCTGAGTTTATCCCTGCCGGATATGCGGTACTCATCTGTTTGTCTGTCATAATACAGGATACCGCTTGAGGTAACGACATAACGGTCACGCGGCAATCTTTTTCTGCTCAGGAATGCAGGGTATATATGTACTGAATCACGGGCCATAAATATTCCGGCATATGTATAATTCATGTCGATGTCCAAGGGTTGCTCAGGAATTGGAATATAGACAAAAGCAGGATCTATCTCTGCTTTGAATTTCAGGTACGTTTCTTCATTGATCTCGCAGTCATGGATCAGGCTGGCACCACCGTTAAATGTCAGGAAGGATTTCCGCGCATCCATCTCCACATTTCCCTGGTAAGCAAAATACGGACTCAAGGTGAAGAACTGGTCTTTCCCGATGATCCCTTCTGCAATGGTATTAATGGAATCATCCACACTGATTGAATGAAAATGTATGGACTGTGGTTCTCCTGTTTCATTGACATAATCATAATACCCCCTGCCAGTGTACCTGAACTGACCCTGGATCTGAACGGTGGCATCATAAAAAAGATGCTCCTTCATGCTCCGGTTAGCTACGATTCTGGCCGCGCTTAATTCTTTCATCGCTCCTTCAGGATCAATAACCACCTCACCATCGCCAGGATATATATAGGCATCGGCTATCCGCAGGAAGGTCACATTGGATCCCCTGAGGATATTTTTGCTGTAATCATACGTGGCTCTGTTGGAAACGAAACTCAGGGAATCCTGCAGGGGATCAATCGATATATACCGGGGTCCCACCATGATTTCTTCCCCGTCCTCCAGTGTCATAATCTCAGCAATAGTATCGGTGATCAAGGCAGAACCCATTTCCAGTTCAGTACGTTCCATATTCCACTTAAAAAGGTCCAGCCGGCTGACATATTTATTTTCCGGGAATTCAACCAGGGAGAAATCTTCATTGGTTTTGAATAAACCAGACAGGTTATCAAAATCCACATGTGCATTGACATTATCTGTAATCAGGGTATATCCGTCTGTATTCACCGATTTCAAACGGAATTCAGCCGTGTCCGCATTAAAAACTTGAGCAGTATAGCTGAAATGATCGGAGTTCAGCACAGAATTGGTAAGCTCCATCCTGCCGCTTCCTGACAATCCGGTCGGGGTTAATGCCAGGGTACCGCTCAGGGTGGTAGAGTCATTCAAAATGGTAAAAGGATTGGTTCCTTCTTCAATCAGCATGGTATCCCGGTATGGATACCACATCAAGTCATTCATGGTGGAACTGACCAGGGGATATTGAACACCATCCATTTGTTGCTGAATCTCAAAGGTTGATGCATTCGTAAACATGGAATCAGGGTGAAAAATAATATCATCAGCTCTTCCCCTGGAGGTAAGATAGGTAAATTCACCCGCTCCCCTCAGTCCCGCATTACTCATCATGATAGAATCAGAATAATGCCCCTTCCCCCCATAAAGATTCAAGCCCAAGGAATCAGTCATATATTTGAATCCCAATGAGTTATCCTCCTGCATACGGATTGCCTCCTCAAGGTCCGGAAAAACATTCGCCGAATGGAAGATCCCTTCCAGGTTCAGGCTGATCTCAGAGAAATTGTCAAGGCTGTCGATGAAAAACGGATATACTTCAAAATAAAAGTCTTCCCTTTTATATACACCGTCCTGGATAGCCACACGATCATAATAAATAAATGAGTTCTCTGTACTGCTGAACACTGGATAACTGGGGATCTTTTTCCTGCCAGACTTATTATCCGGATTATCAATCAGTAATTCGCCGGTCATATCCTCCAGCATACTGGTAACATCCAGCACAGATATCTGGCCATAGGCATCAAGGTTCTCCATTTTCACTTTCATGCTCAGTGAATCAATATCCTGAAGTTTTATTTTAAAGGTATCGTAACTGAAATAAAAATTCCTGCCATAGAAGGTAAAAAGACCCGCATCAATCACACCGTCAAATTCGAAATCACGATTGCGTTTCATGGTTATCTGCTGCTTGGCCGGATAAATGGTAACAGCCTGTGCACTACTCAGCTGGATCTGCTTAACCCCGTTGATGTTGAGATCATAGTTGCTCAGGTCAAGGTTGGCATTTTCAAGAGGTGCTGCCGTTTCAGAATTGAGGTTAATCACATCATAATCAATATAATCAACGCTTGCATAGATCCAGTCATACGATTTTTGCCGCATGGTAACCCTGTCCTCCTCAAGGTCATAGGTAATAAAACCCAGCACTGCCAGCCGTTTTAATAATTGCTGTGCATGAGTGAGCTGCATTCGCGCATACCGGGCGAACTCTGAGCCATAAAAGGAGATGTCAAAAACATGTTCGGAATACCGCCTGAGTATAACCAAGGGGTTCTCTTCATCTATGCCCTGCAGACGAAAGTAGGTATAGGCATCATACAGGTTTTCAGATTCAAAGTTGGCCAGTCCGGATGCTCCTCCCTCCCTCATTTTTAACTGGATCAAATTATCATCCAACTGCCAGGACAGTTGCTCAAAATTCATCTCAACGCGGTGATATGAATTATAATAGGGAGAGTGTGATTGAAATTTTGCAGTTCTGATTAGTGAGAACCGGTTTTCATCGACAACATAATTCATCCCGGTACTGGGGTGATAAATGGAATCTGCTTCAAGGTAAAGGGAAATCTCGGATTCGTTGGAGGTAATTTTTTCAGGATTGAAAACAAACATTTCAGACCGGGCTACGATCACCAGCGTATCATTCCGGAAATACTTCAGCAGGGCTTTATCAGGCTTGTTGCTCGAGCCAATCATCCTGGAACCATGCATACTGATTCCTCCGGCATAATCAACACCTTTGTAAATATCATTCAGCCGGAAATTTCCCTGGTATGATTCAAACCTGGGATAATTGGCGGTTGCCTGGGAGATAATCCTTTCAGCTTTTACATACAGCTTTCCTTGAATTTCAAAATCGAAATAATGCTTATTGTAAAAAATTACCGAATCTGCCTGAAATTCAGAAAACCGAAAATTTATTAAGTATTCGTCAAGTTCAGCGTATACTACATCCGGACCATAACCTAAACGCTCCCAGGTGACTTTGCCGCCTGAACCCTTCCAATGATGGCTTAAGGGATTATAAATGCCACTGGTCCCGTAAATTTGGATACTGTCCCTTACAGCATTACAGGTAAGATCGGTCTGTCCAACAACAACCTGGACAGAATCATTGAACAACAGTTGAAAAGAACCGTTTGAGGAACCCCAGCGGGTACTGCTGGATTCGTATAAAGTACCGGATTTCAACAATTTCACAGAAAACAAAAGATAATCAAACACTTCCGGCAAGGTATAATTGCGAGATCCGGCAATATGTTGCATGGAACTGAGCCAGTTCAGGTAATTCTCAGCAGGTCCCATGTCCATGGTAAAAAGATTGACAGCTTCCAGGTAGGTGATGAAATGTGGTCTTGGTCTGGCTTTCTTATCCAGCAGCTTATTGGAAATGGCTATCAGCTCTGCCTTTGTGGTATCCAGCATCATACCCGTGTTCCAGTTTTCGAGAAAGGTCTGGATGATCAAGGGTTGGCTTTCCTCCGCACCTGTCCGCATATACGCCACCAGTTCTTCAGGATAGTTTTCCAGCTTCGTTGAAAACCTGCGGAATACCCCTTGTCCGGACAAACTGGAAACAAACAGGGTAAGGATAAAAAAAATCAGGATCCGCTGCTTCATCACTGAAAGAATATAAACTTGCCTGAAATTAAATAGCTTTTCTATAAACTGCAACCGTCCAATTGTTCATAACCTGTTTTACTACAAATTCCAAACCATTTCTTTGAGCAGCTTGATCAATATGCTGAAGGTCATCTGAAAAAAAACCGCTCAGCATCAGGATGCCGTGAGACCGTAGCCGGGCTGGGAAATGATCCATCAACCCGAGCAGCGAATTCAGGTTGATATTTGCCAGGATGATATCAAATGTCTGATTGGTAAAAAAAGATAGATCTGCCTGAATAACCCTTATTCTATGGCAAACATTTAAGGCAATATTCTCAAGGGCATTACGATAAGCCCAGGGGTCATTATCAAGGGCAAAGATCTGTTTACCACCCATTTTTTCTGCAAGGATGGCAAGGACTCCGGTACCGCATCCCAGGTCAAGAATAACTTTTTCGCGCATGTTCCGGCCCAGCATCATCTGCATCATCCCCCTGGTAGTCTCATGATGGGCGGTCCCAAATGACATTTTCGGGGAAATGACAAGGTCATACTCAATGCCGTCCGGTGAAGAATGGAATGCTGCCCTGACAATACAATCGGGGCCTATCAAAACCGGTTTGTATTCCCTTTCCCATATCTCATTCCAGTTTTGATCAGGAAGGCTCCTGGTCTTCATGGTTTCAATAATATCATTCAGCTCATGCCGGTCCAGGAAATTCCGAAAATCTGATTCAATGTAGGACTCCAGCGGGATGTATGCCAGTACCTTCCCCTCCTCTTCCCAGAACCCATCGAAACCATACCGGGATAACAGCCCTATTAAAAGTTCATATGCAGGCCCCGGCTTCGGGACAAAAGATATGTCAAGTTCTATATATTCAGCCAAAGGAATTAAAAGGATTGGACAATGGCGATAAAATCTTCTGCATTCAGGGAAGCCCCACCTATCAGTCCACCATCCACATCAGTATTGGCAAATATTTCCCGGGCATTGGATGGTTTGCAGCTTCCACCATAAAGAATGGTCAATTCATCCGCCAGGGAATCCCCGAACTTTTCCCGGATCAATTTCCGGATATAGGCATGCATTTCCTGTGCCTGTTCAGGTGTAGCTACAACACCGGTACCAATGGCCCAGACTGGTTCATAGGCTATGACGATCTTGCCCATATCTGCCGGATCCAGGTCAAAAAGGGCTATTTCTACCTGTGTTTGTATAACATCAAACAGTTTACCTGACTCCCGCTCCTCGAGCACCTCTCCACAACAAAATATAGGGATGAGCCCGTTATCGAGAGCCAATTTTATCTTTTTATTCAGTGTTATATCATCTTCCTTGAATATGGTCCTCCTTTCGGAGTGGCCAATGATCACATATTCTACTCCCGCTGACCTGACCATCTCTGCGGAAACCTCACCCGTGAATGCACCATTTGCCTCAGATGCGCAGTCCTGAGCGCTGAGCCGAACACTGCTTAAAACCCTGGACACCTCTGAGAGATGGATAAAAGGAGCTGCCACAATAACTTCCACATCACCGTCAACCTGCTCATTTAGTTCGTTGACACTTTTTGCCAGATCAATTCCTTCCTGGAGCGTCTTGTTCATCTTCCAGTTTCCGGCTACGATTTGTTTTCTCATGATTAAATATTAGTTATTTTATAGAATAATTTTCCTAAGCATATTGTATCCTGGGGTCAAGATAGGCATAGATCAGGTCCACCAGGATATTAATGACAACAAAAATAATTGATATCACTATGACTGATCCCAGCACAAGTGTAAAATCATAATTATTTAATGCATTCACGATTACATAACCCAGTCCCTTCCAACCAAAAATATATTCCACAAAGATGACCCCGGCCATCAGGGAGGCAAACCAGCCACTGACTGCGGTGACCAGCGGATTCAGTGAATTTTTAAGGGCATGTTGGAAAATGATCCTGGAAAATGACAATCCCTTGGCCCTGGCTGTACGGATATAGTCCTGGCTGAGCACATCCAGCATGGAATTCCTGGATAGCTGGACGATAACCGATAGTGGCCTTATCCCAAGGGTAATCGCCGGAAGCAGAAGATTTTTAAGTTGCAGGTGAACGCCTTCACCAAAATCATCCACTTCCAGTATATTTCCAGTCAGGTTTAACCCGGTAATATCCTGGAGTTTATAGGCAAATAACCAACCGATCAGGATGGCAGCAAAAAAGGAAGGCAGGGACATACCTAGGGAAGAAATCACCAGGATGGACCGGTCATAGATACCATCCTTCCGGATGGCTGCAAGAATGCCTGCAGCGGTTCCGAATATGAAAGCGAAAAGCATGGAACAGAAGGCCAGCAGGAATGTATTTGGCAGGGCGTCACCCAGTATCCGTCCAACCTTTTCCCGGCTCTGGAAGGACCTTCCCAGGTATGGAGTCTTCAAAACAAGAATCCTTGAATCCGTGAATTTTATCAGTTGCCGGTTCTGCCCATATTCCCCTGGGTCGAGATAGAAATAGCTATCAGGATTCACCGGGTCATGAATGGACAGGAAAGAAAGATCATTCAGGTAGCTCAGGTATTGCTGATACATTGGCCGGTTCAGTCCCATTTCCTCCCGGATCCTTTCCAGTGTTGCCTGGTCAGCCCTTTGTCCCACCATCATCCTGACCGGATCTCCGGGCAGAACATGGAACAGAAGGAACACAACAGTAATAACACCCCAGGCAACCAGGAATCCATACAAGATCTTATTGAGGAAGTATAATGCCACCAGCCTGTTATTTAGCCTTGATCCTCTGTGGTAACAGTAAATATAAGCTCACAGAAATCAACAGGAACAAAGTGATGAATAATCCCAGGGTCCGATTTTCCAACGCTTTCCTGTTTGCGATCATCAGGGAGGGCAGTAGGTCCTGGAACTCGTCCAGGTCAGGAAAATCATGATAATGCCATTTGGCCAGGATGGTTCCCTGTTTAATTAAGAGGAGTCCGGGATTCGACCTGACAATGGTCTTCAGGGTAATTTCATCGGTAGTATGGAAACCAAGACCAGGATTGATTGATTGCCGGATTTCCTCGATTGCCTTCTCACCTGATGCCGTGGTGCAAAAGAATGAATGCCCGGCAATCTCACACCATGCTGCCAGCGTCGATCCATATTCCAGGGCATCGGAATCAGCCTTTCCAAGATGGGTGGTCACCATTAAAAATGTGAATCCATTATCCGAAAGGAGATTACTGGCAATATCCATGTCTGTGTCGTCAACAATGGTAAAATCATGAATGGGAGGTTCATATCCCTTTTTCACCAGGATATGTTTTGAATCAACATAAGTCCAGGTAGTATCCTGCCAGGGAAAATTATCTTCGGTGAATTCCTGAACAGCACCGTTCTTTTCATAGTAGAGATATGTCTTGAATTCATCCTCTGGGGCTCCTTCAGGAATAAGCATTTTATCAGGGATATAGGTCCCGACGCTGTAGGGTCTGAAATCAAACATTGGCAGATGACGGTAGGCATGGATCTCAACGCCCAGAAAAGCAAGGGCGAATACCATGAGGGCCAACCATGAAAACAGGGGTTTAAAAGATTCCTGCGAATTAGCCCTGAACCAGAATATATGAAGCACGAAGGGGATGAGGATAAGATTCTTGAAGAAAGTCTGCCAGTTGGTCAGAATGATGGCATCACCAAAGCACCCGCAGTCAGATACCGGGTTCGTCAGCGCAAGGACAAATGTAATGATGGTAAAGTAGGACATGAAGACAAGGATGGCCCATACCCCCAAGTGGTACCTGATACGAAAAAGCAGGGAAATCCCGATGAGAAATTCCAATGCGGCCAAACTAAATGCCAGTACCAGGGCAAGTGGTTCAAGGAAACCAAGATTGAAGGCATTAAAATAATCTGTGAACTTATAGGCAGATCCGAGTGGATCCACCCCTTTAACAAAGCCACTGAAAATAAAAACGGATCCCAGGATAATCCTGGAGATAAGTGTTAAAATATTTTCTGTTTTCATCTTAAACATTTATCCGGCTTTATGCCTTGAAAAGCAGTTCCTGAATATTTACAAATATTTCATCCGGGGAAAGCATCCCTCCCATGCTGTCACTGCAGTTTATTACCTGTAGTGTTGGTTCCGTTGCAGCCAGTTCCAGGTACACTTGCTGTACTTTCTGCTGAA
The DNA here is from genome assembly GCA_030640625.1 of Bacteroides sp. Lineage (GTDB taxonomy): Bacteria > Bacteroidota > Bacteroidia > Bacteroidales > SM23-62 > SM23-62. Next base: position 6,913 of record DAOWJB010000040.1, on the reverse strand, counting down.
ATCTCAGGTCCTGTTCATGAATATCGGCTTTCCCGTTGAGGTAGTTCCGGTCTTCCCCCTCGCGTTCAGCTTTCAATTTTTGACTGGTAAACTGGAAGGGAACATCCAGGAAAATATTCACATCAGGCCTCGGTATTTTATGATACTCATATTCAAATTTCAGGATCCAGTCTTTAAGGGCCTGTCTTTCCCCGGCTGTGTCCAGCTTGGCACACTGGAAGGCAATGTTAGAAACAACATAGCGGTCTGCCACTACGGTTATCCCATCTTCCAGCCAGGATGCAATCATCTCCCTTGCATCGTTCCTGTTGCCGGCATAGATGAGTGCTACCAGATAGGGATGAACGGATTCCAGGGGTCCCAGGTCCCCGCGAAGAAACCGGGCGATCAATTCGCCATAGTAAGCATCATCTGTCCTTGGAAAATGAAGATAACGGTGGCTGATCCTTTCTTGATCCATGTATTGAAGCAGGCGCTCAATCTGCGTGGATTTACCTGATCCATCGAGTCCTTCGATCACCACGAATCGATACCGGCCCTGTTTCATTATATTCAAGAAATATGGGGTAAATTATTACTTTTGTTCAGCAAACTATGCTTCCCATAAATGAGTCCTAAAGATACATTTTTTTCCCATAAGCAATCCTTGAATTGCAGGGGAAGAATCCTCGGTTTCAGGCAGCCATTGATCATGGGTATCCTGAATATTACCCCCGATTCATTTTACCCCGGAAGCCGCCAGACAGAACCTGAACAGATCCTTCAAATGGCCACGGAAATGATTTCGGAAGGAGCTGATATACTTGATATTGGGGCCCATTCTTCCCGGCCAGGTGCAAATGAGATACCTGCAGGGGAAGAGCTGCAGCGGCTGGAGATGTCGCTGGATATCATTCGCAGGGCCCACCCGGATATACTCATTTCAGTGGATACTTACCAGTCGGAGTTAGCTACCCGGGTGGTGAGGAATTTTGGTGTTGATATGATCAATGATATTTCAGGGGGAGACATGGATCCGGAGATGTTCAGTACCATCGCTGATCTTCAGGTTCCTTATGTTATGATGCACATGAAAGGAAAACCTGCAGACATGCAGGAGCATGCCAGCTATCAGGATGTGGTAAAGGAAATTATTTTTGCCTTTTCAGGGAAACTCCAAAAGCTGAACCGGCTTGGTGTGAATGATATTATTCTTGATCCCGGTTTTGGCTTTGCAAAGACCATTGAGCACAATTACCAGATATTGAGGCAACTTGAAGCCTTTCACATTTTCAACCAACCCCTGATGGTCGGGATCTCCCGTAAATCCATGATCTATCAGGTCCTCGACAGCAATCCCTCGGAAGCACTCAATGGCAGCACCGTATTGCATACAATCGCCCTGATGAAGGGAGCCAATCTCCTGAGGGTTCACGATGTCAGGGAAGCCCGCGAAGCCATTAAATTGGTCGGGAAAACATTTGCTCAATAATTATGGATTTGCTTGCGGCTCCCTAATTTTATTAATTTTGTCATTTAGATCAATCTAATATATGCTACCCACATTCGTAACCATACGTGTTCTTGATGTTATAGACGTACTGCTGGTAGCCTATGTGATGTACCAGGTATACATGCTTATCAGGGGTACAGTGGCCATGAATATTTTCATTGGCATCCTCTCCTTCTACCTTCTCTGGATCATCGTAAGAGCATTGGAAATGCAATTGTTGGGGACGATCCTGGGAAATGTCATCGGGGTAGGTGTCATCGCCCTGATCATCGTCTTCCAGCAGGAGATCAGGCGATTCCTTATCTTCTTCGGGAACCAGTATTTCAGTAGTAACCGGCTATCGCTTGAAAAGGTAATCCCCATTCACATCACACCTCAACCCAAGGTCAAGATCAAATCCATTATCAAGGCGGTCATCAACATGGCCAAATCGAAAACAGGGGCGCTGGTGGTGATATCAAAGAAATCGGAATTAACTGTTTATGCTGAAACAGGTGACTCCTTGAACGCAGAAACTTCCAGCCGGCTGATCGAAAGCATATTCAATAAGGACAGTCCCCTGCACGACGGAGCGCTGATCATAAACGGGGACAGGATAATGGCTGCACGATGTGTTTTACCTGTATCTGAAAACCTGAACCTGCCGCCAAACTACGGAATGAGGCACAGGGCTGCCCTTGGTTTATCAGAAAATACGGATGCCTTAACAATCATTGTCTCAGAACAGACCGGGAAGGTCTCCGTTGCAGAATCGGGCAAGCTGCTTACAGACCTGGGAGCAAAAGAGTTAATGTCAAAGCTTGACCTTGATTTCGCTTAGATCCTTTTAAACTGTACTTTCGATTCTTCCCCCCTGATGATCCTTCCGATGTTCCTGGTATGGGTCAATATTACCATGATGGTGATCAGGCCGGAGAAAATAAGTTGGGGCAGATGCCCGCTTGCCGGAATAAGCAAACTCATGAACGGCAATGAAATCGCAGCCAGGACAGAACCAAGCGAGACCATACGGGAAACCAATAGGAAAATGATAAATATCACCAAACTGCTTGCCGCCGCCAGTGGCATCAGTCCAAGGATAACACCCAAAAGGGTAGCCACTGCCTTACCTCCTCTGAAGCCGGCAAACAATGGATAAATATGTCCCACTGCAGCCATCATGCCGCTGAGGATGCGTGCCCAGAGCAATAATTCAGGATCCGAGCTAAGGGAACTATATAGAAACGGCAGGTATGTGGCCGCGAAGCCTTTCCCGATGTCCAGCAGCAAAACCGGGAGACCGGCTCTCCATCCAAGCACCCTCCAGGTATTGGTGGCACCGGCATTCCCACTTCCATGTTCCCTTACGTCAGCGTTGAAAAAAACCTTTCCTATCCATACAGAAAAAGGCAGTGAACCTAAAAGGTAGGCCACTACCATGAATACTGCTCCTGTGATTAAACCCTCTTTGACAGGTAACATAGGATATTATAGTTGCGGTCCGGCCGCCATTAGTTTCCGGGTAGATTCACTGTCTGCAAAATGTTCAAAATTGGCGATAAACTTCTTGGCCAGCGCTGTAGCCTCAGCATCCCACTCAGCGGAACTGGGCCAGTTGTTCCTGGGATTCAATATGCTGGAATCAGTACATGGCACTATTTTAGGCACTTGCAGGTTGAATATCGGGAGTGTTTCATATTCCACATCATCCAGACTGCCATCAAGGATACAGTCAATAATCTCCCTGGTCGATGGCAGGTCGATACGGTGCCCGCCCTTGTTATAACCACCGCCTACCCATCCGGTATTTACCAGCCAGGCAGTTGCCCCATGTTCCTTGATTTTGCTGGTAAGTTCATTGGCATAAATGATGGGGTCCAGGAGCAGAAAAGCAGCTCCAAAACAGGCTGAGAATGAGGGTATTGGTTCTGTGATCCCCAGTTCGGTACCTGCTACTTTAGCTGTGTAGCCACTGATAAAATGGTATTTGGTCTGATCCTCCGTCAACCTTGAAACAGGAGGCAGTATCCCGAATGCATCAGCCGTCAGAAAGATCACATTTTTAGCATGGCCTGCTTTGGAAGGAGGTCCAACAATATTTTTAATATGATAAATGGGATAGGAAACCCTGGTGTTCGCCGTTTTTGAATCATCCTCCCAGTCCACTTCACCATTGTGCCAGTCTACAGCTACATTTTCCAGCAGGGCATCCCGCTTGATGGCATTGTATATATCCGGTTCCTTTTCCGGGTCAAGGTTAATGGTTTTTGCGTAGCAGCCACCTTCAAAATTGAAAATACCATCATCGTCCCAGCCATGTTCATCGTCTCCGATCAAATGACGCTTCGGATCGGCTGAGAGGGTTGTTTTGCCGGTGCCTGAAAGTCCGAAAAATACGGCTGACACCCCGTCATCTCCTACATTAGCAGCAGCATGCATGGCAGCTATTCCCTTCAACGGCAGGTAATAATTCATCACAGAGAAGATCCCTTTCTTCATCTCTCCTCCATACCATGATCCCCCGATACATGCCCGCTTCTCTTTCAGGTTGAATACCGCATATACCTCACTGTTCATATCATGTTTTTCCCAGTTCTGGTTCGTCGTCTTGGAAGCATTCAGAACCACGAAATCCGGTTCAAAATCTACCAGTTCCTCTGCTGTGGGCCGGATAAACATATTCTTGACAAAGTGAGCCTGCCAGGCCACTTCCATGATGAACCTGACCTTGATCCGGCTGTCTTCGTTGGCACCTACAAAGCCGTCCTGTACATAAAGCTTTTTCCCGGAAAGCTGCTTGGTTGAATTCTCAAATAGTTCCTTCCATATCTCCTCGGAAAGGGGTTTATTATCGGATAATTTCCGCTGCTCATTTCTCCACCAGATATTTTTTTTATTCTCATCTTCCTTTATAATGTATTTATCATGGGGTGAACGGCCCGTAAATATCCCGGTGTCTACAGCTATAGCACCTGTACTGGTCAGATGGCCACGTTCAAAACCTTCCAGGGAAGGATCGGTTTCATGCTTGAAGAGTTCTTCATAGGAAAGGTTATGATATATCTCCTGTACATCTGATATACCATATTGTGAGAGGTCCAGTTTGTTGGCTCCTGTTTTCATATTCAATATTTTAAAGGGTAAAGGTTCAATTTTTGGCAAATATACGAAATTATGTTATGTAACATAAACAGAAACAAAAAAAGAGGCCAAAAAAACGGAGCCTCTCCTAATTGGGTTAATATTCAGTTTATCAGTCCTGTTTTATGGCAGCCTGTGCAGCAGCAACCCTTGCGATAGGCACCCTGTAAGGTGAACAGCTCACGTAGTCCATTCCGACACTGTGGCAGAATTCCACTGAACTGGGCTCTCCTCCATGTTCTCCACAAATACCAACTTTCAGATCAGGCCTGGTGGCACGTCCTTTTTCGGTACCCATTTGCACCAGTTGTCCTATCCCCTCCTGGTCGAGTACCTGGAAAGGATCATACTTGAGAATTCCCTTATCAATATAAATGGGCAGGAATTTGCCAGCGTCATCCCTTGAATAACCGAATCCCATCTGCGTCAGGTCATTGGTCCCGAATGAGAAAAACTCTGCATATTCAGCGATCAGATCTGCAGTCATGGCTGCACGGGGGATCTCTATCATGGTGCCAACCAGGTATTCTATTTTATCACCACGCTCTTCAAATACTTTATCAGCGGTTGAACGGATGATCTCTTCCTGCATCCTGAATTCCTGAACAGTACCGATCAGTGGTATCATGATTTCCGGAATGGCCTTGATTCCTTTGGCTTTCAAATTGAGGGCAGCCTCAATGATGGCACGAGCCTGCATTTCTGAAATTTCAGGATAGGTATTGCCGAGGCGACATCCCCTGTGACCCAGCATTGGGTTGAATTCATGCAGGTCTTCCACCTTGCTTTTTATCTCCTCAACGGTGATACCCATTTCATTTGCCATCTGCTGCTGGTTTTCTTCTTCATGGGGAACAAACTCATGGAGTGGCGGATCGAGCAACCTTACCGTCACTGGCAAATCATGCATGGCTTCGAATATGCCTTCGAAGTCTTCACGCTGAATAGGCAACAATTTATCAAGGGCCTTGCGGCGTCCCTGTTCATCATCAGCCAGGATCATTTCACGCATGGCGGTAATCCTGTCTCCTTCAAAGAACATATGTTCCGTACGGCACAGTCCAATCCCCTTTGCTCCGAAGTTACGGGCAACATGTGAATCTTTGGGTGAGTCGGCGTTGGTCCGGACAGACATTTTCGTATGTTTTTCCGCCAGGTCCATAAGTTTTCCAAAATCACCGCTCATGTCGGGATCTTTGGTGGCAATTTGTCCCTCGTATACTTCTCCGGTTGATCCATTCAGTGAGATCCAGTCTCCTTCCTTGAACGCCTGGCCATCAACAGTCATGGTCCGGGCTTTATAATCTATCTTCAGGCTTCCGGCTCCGGATACACAGCATTTCCCCATCCCACGGGCAACCACAGCTGCATGGGAGGTCATACCACCCCGGGCGGTCAGGATCCCTTTGGCAACGTTCATGCCTCGAAGGTCTTCAGGAGAAGTTTCTACCCTGACAAGTACTACCTGTTTGCCGGCCTCGACCCATTCTTCTGCTTCATCAGCAAAGAAAACGATCTGTCCGGTAGCTGCACCGGGGGATGCGGGGAGTCCTTTGGCAAGCACCCTTGCTTTGTTGATGGCATCGCCATCGAACACGGGATGCAGCAATTCATCCAGTTTGTTGGGTTCTACCCTCAATAGGGCAGTCTTTTCATCGATCATGCCTTCGTCCAACAGATCCATGGCAATGCTTACCATAGATGCACCTGTACGTTTCCCGTTCCTGGTCTGGAGCAACCAGAGTTTATTTTCCTGGATGGTAAATTCCAGGTCCTGCATATCCTTATAATGTGACTCCAGCTTATTTTGTGTGTCAAAAAGTTCCTTATAGATCTCAGGCATCTCTTCCTCCAAGGAAGGATAGTCAGCTGCCCGTACTTCTTCGCTTACCTGTGCCAGATCGGCCCATCGTTTTGAACCTTCCATGGTGATCTGGCGGGGTGTTCTGATACCTGCAACCACATCCTCTCCCTGGGCATTGATGAGGTATTCTCCGTTGAACAAATTCTCACCCGTCCCTGCATCCCTGGTAAAGGCCACTCCGGTACCGGAGGTATCTCCCATGTTACCGAATACCATGGCCTGGACATTCACGGCGGTGCCCCATTCTTCCGGTATATTGTTCAGTTTCCGGTAGTAATCTGCCCTATCGTTGTTCCAGCTGTCGAAAACGGCTGCAACAGATCCCCATAACTGTTCCCACGCATCTGTCGGAAAATCCTTGCCGGTTTTTTCTTTGACGGCGGACTTAAACCTGGCAACCAGATCCTTCAGGTCGTCGGTGCTCAGATCTGTATCGT